>NZ_QGGI01000028.1 GCF_003148465.1 Oceanotoga teriensis | reverse complement strand
GTGAGTATTTAGGGGTGAGGATAATGAGTTGGGTTCCACCCAGATCCATTCCGAACCTGGCAGTTAAGCCTTCTCATGCTGATGGTAGTACACTTTTTGTGTGCAAGAGTAAGTTTCGCCCCTTCTTTTTTTCTAAGAGAGAACTTCTTTGTTCTCTCTTTTTTTATTTATTCTAAAAAACAAATAAAAAAAACAGTCTCAATTTTGAGACTGTTTTAAAATCCATTAGGATTATTTTTTTGCCAATTCCATGAATCTCTGCACATATCTTCAAGATTTTTTTCTGCTTTCCAATTCAATTCTTTCAAAGCTTTTGTTGGATCTGAATAGCATGTATCTATATCTCCAGCTCTTCTATCTGTTATTTGATATGGTATTTTTATTTTGTTGGCAGTTTCAAATGCTTTTACAAGGTCTAAAACGCTGTAACCTTTTCCTGTTCCAAGGTTGTAAGCTTCTATTTTTTTGAAATTTTGTGTTTTTTCTACAGCTTTTAAATGACCTTTTGCTAAGTCTACTACGTGTATATAGTCTCTTACACCTGTTCCATCAGGAGTATTATAATCATTTCCAAATACAGATAATTTTTCTCTTTTACCTATTGCAACTTGAGTTATATATGGCATTAAATTGTTTGGTATTCCATTAGGGTCTTCACCTATTTTTCCACTTTTATGAGCTCCTATAGGGTTAAAGTATCTTAATAATGCTATACTCCATGTTTTATCTGATATATATAAGTCATTCAATATTTCTTCTATTATTAGTTTTGTTCTTCCATATGGATTTGTTGCAGATAGTGGAAGAGTTTCTTTGAAAGGGACTTCTTTTGAGTATCCATATACTGTTGCTGAAGAACTGAATACAAAGTTTTTTACATTGTTTTCTTTCATTACTTCAAGAAGGGTTATAGTTCCGTTTATATTATTATCATAGTATTTTAATGGTATACTTACAGATTCTCCAACAGCTTTTAATCCAGCAAAATGAATTACAGAGTCTATTTTATTTTCTTTAAATATTTTTTGTAATGCTTCTTTGTCCCTTATATCATTATTATAAAATTTTATTTTTTTATTCGTTATTTCTTCAACTCTTTTTATAGCTTCTTCTTTTGAATTTGAAAGATTATCTATTACTATTACATTGTGGTTTTCATTTAAAAATTCTACACATGTATGAGAACCTATATATCCTGCACCACCAGTTATTAGTATGTTCATTCTTTAGCCTCCTATAATTTATTTACAATTTTATTATACCAGATTAAATTAAAATGGGCATAGCTAAAAGCTATGCCCAAAGATTATTCTATTAAATTTAATATTTGTGTTGTTGTTGTTTGAACTATATTTGCTTCATCTATTTCAGCATTTTCAGGTACTATTACTCCTATTAATGTTTGCATTACATTTTGTACTTCTGTTGATTCGATTTCTTCTTTAGGATTGTTTATTGTAGTTGAGTATCTTTTTTTCTCTGAAGGATTGTAGTATTTTAATATTAATTTTTTCATTTAAACCCTCCTTTATTATTTTATTTTGTAAGTTTCTAATATCTGATATTCTTCGTCTTCAATATTGGTTAGTGTTTTCATGGATTGAAGTGCTTGTGCTATTTTTTCTGTGTCTTCTGAATGAACTTTTAACGTTTTTGATTTGTTTATTTCTTTTCCTTTTTCATTTGTTTCTTTCCAAAGGATTTTTCCTTTTCTTTCTAAAAATTCTTTTTCCATGTGTATCACCTCCCAATTATAATATCCGCATTTAAATATTTGTTATTACAATATATCATATTTATACAATATAATTTTTATTTGCTTTTAATTGTTTTATTTGTATATGATTAAATGTAATTACATTTATTTAGATTTGAGTTTTAACATTTTTTTAGGTATTATTTTTATAAGTATTTATTTTAAAGGAGGGATTTTTGTGAATAATAGAGAATTAGTTGTTAAGATCTTTGAATTTGTTGGATCTAAAGATAATATTTTAAGAGCTACTAATTGTATGACAAGGCTTAGACTGAAACTTAAAGATAGGTCTGTTGTTGATTTAGAAGGACTTAAAAATATTGAAGGTGTTTTAGGTATAGTTGATGATGAAACTCTTCAAATTGTTGTTGGTCCAGGGAAAGCCGCTAAAATTGCTATTATAGCTAATGAAATTCTTGGTAGTTCTGATATGGAAGTTAGTGAAGATTGGAAAGATAATAAGAAGAAAGTAAAGTCTAAGCATAAAGAAAATTCTTTTAAACGTATGCTTAAGATTATAGGAGGTATTTTTATTCCTCTTATTCCTGCAATTATTGCTGCTGGAATTTTTAATGGTTTTGCCGGATTAATAACTAATTTGCAAAGTACGGGAAGTTTACCTTCTAATGAAGTTTGGAATTTAATAAGATTAGTATTTTCTTTGATTGGTGGAGGATTTTTGGGTTATTTTGCTATATTTACAGGTGTTAATGCAGCAAAGCAATTTGGAGCTACTGAAGGTTTAGGTGGTATGATAGGTGCTATGACTATCATGAGTCAGATTAATGATATTTCTCAAGCTCTTGGTATGTATAATTTAGAATCTCCTTTGAATTCTATTTTGAGATCTGGTAAAGGTGGTATTATAGGGGTAATTTTAGGAGTATGGATTTTATCTAAAATAGAAAAAAAGGTTAGAAAATTTGTCCCAGATGTTCTTGATTTAATTTTAACGCCAGTAATAACTTTATTTTTAACTGTTTTGCTTTTGATATTTTTTATAATGCCAGTTTCAGGTATTTTTTCAGATGTTTTAGTTAAAGGTTTAGATTTATTGGTTTCATCTGATATTCCTGTTGTGAGTGTTTTATCTGGATATATATTGTCAGCTGTATTTTTGCCTATGGTTCTTCTAGGTTTACATCATGGTCTTATACCTATTTATGCAGTACAATTGGAAGCTATGGGTGGAGTTTCTCTTTTTCCTGTTCTTGCAATGGCAGGTGCTGGTCAAGTCGGAGCTGCTATAGCTATTTGGATTAAAGCTAAGAAGGTAGGAAATTCAAGATTGAAAAATATAATATCTGGAGCTCTTCCAGCAGGTATTTTAGGAATAGGTGAACCTTTGATTTATGGCGTTACTTTACCTTTGGGTAAACCATTTATAACTGCAGGTCTTGGAGCAGGTTTTGGTGGAGCTTATATTATGCTTAGACATGTTTTAGCTGGTGCTTGGGGTCCTTCTGGTATTGCTGCTATACCTCTTATGCATCCAGAATCAATGTTGGATTATTTTATAGGACTTGTAATTTCATATATTTTTGGTTTTATTATAACAGCATTATTTATTAAAGAAAAAGAAATTATTGATTTTTAATGGAGGTTTTTTTATGTTAGGAATTTCTGTTTTTGCAGGACTTGGAATTTCTCTTGAAGAAAATTATGAGTATATGAGTAAAGCTAAAGAACTTGGTATCAATAAAATATTTACATCTTTTCATATTCCTGAGAGTAGTATGGATTTTGATTATGAGATGAATGAGATTCTTAATTATTCTAAAGAATTAGATATGAGTATAATTGCTGATATTTCTAAGTCTTATTTTGATAATATTGATTTTAATAAGTATAATATAGAGTCTTTGAGACTTGATTTTGGTTTTTCAAATAAAGATATAGCTAAGTTGACAAAAGAACTTTTTTGTGGGATAACTTTGAATGCAAGTACTTTAGAGAAAAGTGATATTGAGGAGATTTTAAGTTTTGGAGGTGATCTAAGTAAGATCAATGCTTGTCATAATTATTATCCAAGACCTGAAACAGGTATTTCAGAGTCTCTTTTTAATGAGAGAAATAGTTTATTTAAGTATTATAATATAGAACTCACAGCTTTTATTCCTTCGTTTTATAGACCAAGAGGACCTATTTTTGAAGGATTACCTACTTTAGAGATGCATAGACATATGGATCCGGTAGTTGCTTATCAACATTTGATCAGTTGTGGTGTCGATAATGTTTTTTTTGGTGATTCACAAGCAAGTTTTGAAGAACTTTGTAGGATTTCAGATATTAAGAAAAATATTTTTAGAATCCCTATAAAAATTTTTGATGTTTGTGATGAGGAATTAAGAATTTTAGATATGGTTCATAGAAATAGAAAAGATCCTGGAGAGTTTGTTGTTAGATCTTCTAAAGCTATTAATAATTTGAAGAGTAGTATAAGGCCTAATAATTGTATTGATAGGTTTAAGTATGGTGTTTGTATAGATAATCATGGTTATTTACGTTATGAGGGAAATTTGCATGTTTTAAAGAAAGATTTTGAGTCGGATTCTAGGGTGAATTTGGTCGCAGATGCGACAGAAGCAGCTATTTTGATTGAGACTATTAAACCAGGAGATTTTTTTGAATTTGAAATTAAGAGAAAGAAGTAATTTTGAATTAAAAATATGATTAGGCTAAATTATCAGCCTAATCATATTTTATGTTATATCATAGAATTTTCTTTTGTGAATTTAATTAGTTCTTCTACTGTTGTAAAAGCTAAAGCTGTTACAGTATCAGCAGCACCATAGTATATAGCGATTTTGCCTGTTTTACTATCATGAAGTGTAGCACAAGGGAATACCACATTAGGAACATCTCCTACACATTCATATTGAGTTTGAGGCGATAATATATAAGGTCTTGATCTGAACTTTACTTTCCAAGGTTCATTTTTATCTAATATAGCACTTCCCATATGATATACATATCCATTGCATGAAGTTAGCACTCCATGATATATCAATAACCAGCCTTCATCTGTTTCTATTGGTATTGGCCCAGCTCCTATTTTAGTACTTTGCCAAGGACTGATTTCTATTCCTGTTGTTGTCATAACATGTCTATGTTTTCCCCAAAATTTTAAATCTGGACTTTCACTATAGTATATGTCTCCGAAAGGGGTATGACCATTATCACTTGGTCTACTCAACATTGCAAAATTTCCGTTTATTTTTTTTGGGAATAATACACCATTTCTATTGAATGGAAGAAATGCATTTTCTGTTTGATAGAATGTTTTAAAGTCTTCTGTATAACCAACTCCTATTGTTGGTCCATGATAACCATTACACCAAGTTATATAGTATTTATCATCTATTTTACATACTCTAGGATCATATTTGTATTTTGATATTCCAATTTCAGGATCTGTTGTATCGGCTGATTTAAAGTTTATAGGTTCATCATTTATATCCCAATTTATACCATCTTTTGAGAAACCTACATGAACATTCATTTCTCTACATTTATTATCACATCTAAAAACGCCAGCAAATCCATCTTTAAATGGTATTACAGCACTATTGAATATACTATTGGAATTTTTTGTAGCATCTCTTTTTATTATGGGATTTTTTGAGTATCTCCAAACAACATCTTTGCAGTTTTCAGGTCTATCTTCCCAAGGCATGTTTGAAAGTTCTTCACCTATTATCATATATTAACCTCCGACTATAAGTAGATTTTGAATGTTTTTATCTCATAAGGTTTTATAGAAAATCTGAATTTATTTTTTTCATTTTCTATTTTATTTATTGTTTCTTCCATTAAATTACATTCTTCAACTTTTTTAATACTTTCTTTAATTATTATTTCTACATCATCGTTTGAATTTGCATATTCATATAGTCTTATTATTATTGCATCATCATCTTCTGCTTTTTTTATTGTGTCCAATATGGTTGAGTTTTCATTTATTTTTATTAATGAGTATGAGTTTTCTAAATCTCCATATTTTTTACTTTTTACTGCCATTAAAGGATAATTTAGTTCATATGCTTCTTTTGTTGTATTAGCTTTAAACCAATCTCCTTCATGAGGTAGTATACTGTAAGTAAATGAGTGTTGACCTATGTCAGCATCCGGATCTGGATTTATTGCTGATTTTAAGAGTGTTATTCTCATATTATTATCTTTTATATCATGACCATATTTACAATCGTTTAAAAGACTTAATCCATAATTTCTTTCTGATAAATCTACCCATTTATGAGCTACTGTTTCAAATTTTGCATAGTCCCAGCTGGTATTCCAATGTGTATTTCTTTCTACATTTCCAAATTGTATTTCATAGGTAGCCTTTGTACTTCTTACATCTACTGGAAATAGTGCTTTTAGAAGTACTTGATGTTCATTCCAATCTACATTTGTTTCGAAATCTATTCTTCTTTTATCTGAGTAAACTATCATATTTTGTTCTATTTTTGAATTCAAAACTTTATAAATTAATTTTATTACTATTCTATCCGGACCATTTTCAACTATTTCCATTTTTTGTAGATCATTGACTTCATAAGGTTTTTCTCTATAATATATATCTATATCCCATGCATCAAACATCATAGGCCTATCTTCAAATGTTTGTAGTACATTTGCTTTTGTTCCTTGTGGAAGTACTTCTCTTTTGGCATGTTTATCATATAGAGATATTATTTGTCCAGTTTCATTTAATTGTATTTTATAATATTTGTTTTCTATTGTTTTTTCATTTATTGTTAAAGTGTTTTTAGGTTTTTTTGATGTTCCTTCTTTTAAAGTATATGTTTTATAACCGAGTGCAGGTATATTTTTTGCATTTATTATTATTTTGTTTTCAACTTTTTTAAAGAATATTTCTTCATTTTCATCATCTACGAGTATTTTATTTTCAAATTCTTTATCGAAAGGTATTATTATTTGTCCATCTCTTTCCCAAGATAATGAGTTAAATATAACTATTTTTGAGTTTTTATTTTTGGTATTATCTGCTATTTTTAATAATGCTTGATCTAATATTTTATTTGTATTTTGGAAAAGTACTTCAAATTCTGCTTCACTATCTTGATAAACTTCTTTTATAGATGAACCTGGTAATATATCATGGAATTGATTTCTTAAGAGTATTTTCCAATTTTCATTTATATTTTCATGAGGATATTCTTCATTTAACTTTTTATTTGTTATTGTATTAAATATTTCTGTGTCATGGAATAATACTTCACTTTTTCTGTTATTTTTCTTCGTTTTGCTTTGTGATGTATATGTTCCCCTATGAAATTCAAAATAGAGTTCACCATCTATTATTGGTAATTTATATTTATTTTGTACATTTTTTTCAAGTCTTTCAAAATAAGGTTCTGCCTTTCCAAATTCTACATCCGGAATGGAAGGAATTTCATTTATTTTTTTTCCTGTTTCTATCATTTCTTTTGTTGGACCACCACCGCCATCGCCCCAACCGTATGCGAGCAATAGTTCATCATTTATATCTTTTTGATTATAATTATCCCAAAGTCCCTTTACAGATTTAGGAGTCATTTTTCCATTATATGTATAATAGTGAGCTCCATTTTCATCTGGTGTTGTTATGAAATGAGTTAATACTTCTGTACCATCTATTCCACGCCATTTAAATGTGTCATATGTAGGTCTATTGTACTGATTCCAACTTATTTTTGTTGTCATGAAATAATTTAAACCACTTTTTTTTATTATTTGAGGTAAAGCCCATGAATAACCAAATACATCTGGCAACCATAATAGATTGCTACTGATGCCAAATTCTTTTTGCATGAATCTCTGTCCAAATAAGAATTGGCGTACTAAAGATTCTCCAGATGGGACATTACAGTCTGCTTCAACCCACATTCCTCCAGTTACTTCCCATTTGTTTTCTTTTATTCTATTTTTTATATTTTCGTATATTTCAGGATAGTCTTCTTTTATATAATCATATAATTGTGGCTGGCTTTGAACGAATTGATATTCATCATATTGACTCATCAAATGATTTACTGTTGAGAATGTTCTTGAAGATTTTTCTCTTGTATGTTTTAATCTCCATAGCCATGCGACATCTATATGTGAATGTCCTATTGCAATTACTTTTGGTCTGTTATTTCCATTTGACTTATAATTTTTTAAGTAATTCATCAATTTTTCATTGGCTTGTTTTATTGAGTTATAGAATTTCTCTGTGCCAGTTTTTCTGAAGTCTATTATTTTTAAAGAATCGTCTAAGAAGTTTATAAGATTGTTTCTGTCATATGAGTTTTCTTCAAGTTCATATATTGTCTCAAGTACTGTTGAAGCTCTATAAAATAGATCTTCTGTTTCTTTATTTATTTTTACTAATTTTGCTTCTGAGAATAGATTTAATTTATTGTTTAAACCACTAAAAGCTTTTATATGAATTTTTATTTTTCTGTTTTTTATCCATTCAGGATGTATGAATACTTCACTGTGATTTATATCGAGACCTTGTACAGGTTTTTCATTTATATATATTAAAGATTCAGTTCCAGAAAGTCCTCCGAGATCACCTTTTCCAAGATTGAAATATAAAGCTATATTTTCTTTGTTCCAATTTTCTGGAATTGTTATTTCTTTAGAAAACCAGTATATTTCATCTTTATCTCCCCATCTATTTCCTATTTTAAAGATTTCCCAATTTTTTGCTTTCGCCTCTTGAAGATTCATCCCTTTTATTCCTGTATTTATGAAGTACATTTCATTTATATCTATTTGTTCTTGATAGATGTTTTTCTTTATTTCTTCGATGTATTTTCTGTTTTTTTCAACTGTAAAGTACATTTATAGAGACCTCCTGAAATTATTATATGTTTTGTGTCGAACTTCTTATTATAAGTTTTGTGGGATAGTATATTTGATGAACCATCCTCGAACTTAAATCATTTGAGTTTTTATTATTTATTTTTTGAATTAATAGTTCAGCAGCATGATAGCCTATTTTTTCTGGAAATTGGGCAATGGTTGTTAAAGGAACTTCTATATGTTTTACTACTTCATTGTTATCGAATCCAACTATAGAAAAATCTTTTGGAATTTTTAAATTTTTCTTTCTCGCCATTTTTACTATTAATAATCCAATATAATCGTTTAAAGCTACTATTCCAGTTATTTTATTTTTTGTTATATATTCATATATTTCATCGTATATTTGATCATCATTTTTTTCATTTTCATTATAAGATAAAAATAATATTTCATCATCTTCAAATCCATATTCTTTTAAAGCCTTTTTATAGCCAGTTATTCTATCTTGTATACTGCTTGTTATTGTGTATCTGTTTTTTATGAAAACTATTTTTTGATGCCCAAGATCTATTAGATGTTTTGTTGCTTGAAAAGCTCCATCTATATTATCTGATACAACGGCATCTGTTTCGCAGTTTTTTATTTTTCTGTCTACGAGGACAAAAGGATAGTTTTCATCTTTTAAATCTGAAATGGCACTGCTATCTTGTTGATTTTCAGAAGGCATTATTATAATTCCAGCTACACCATTATTTTTTAATTTTTGTATATTTTCTGCTTCTTTTCTATAATCTTCATTGCTATTCATGAATGTAAGGGTATATCCATGTTTTTCTATATAACTTTCTATTCCACTCAATAGCTTTGATTCGAGTTCATCTGCTGTTCTATTTAAAATGACTCCTATATTATTGCTTTTTTTGCTTTCGTTTAATTTTTTATCAAAAACATATGTTCCTGCTCCTTGAACTCTGTACAAATATCCTTCATATACTAAATCTTGAATTGCACGTCTTACGGTTTGTCTACTAACATCTAATTCTGAACATAAGGCTCTTTCAGTAGGTATAACTTCTTCCGGTTTATATGTTCCATCTTTTATTCTTTGCAATATATACTCTTTTATTTGTATATATAAAGGTTTATTTTCATTTATCATACTCAATCCCCCCAAAAAAGTTCTTTTTATATATTATAATCAAAACCAAATTAAGTTCATATTTCTTTAATAATAACAAAGTAAGAAAAAAATGTCAATACCAATTTTTGTTTTTTTAAAAATTGGTATTTAAAAGGTACTTTTTAGGAGATTTTTCTGATTAATCTTGTTTTTTTGACGATATTTGTATTTAATCATTGAAAATGGCTCAAATCAAATAACATAAAGATAAAGAGGTTGACAACATAATTTAATATTGGTATAATAAATGTAATATTTGAAGAATTTTTCAGTACAACATTACATTAATTGTAAGTACCAATACCTTTTTTACAAAGAAATGAGTATTACAAATACAAGGGAGGTTATGCTATGTTTAAAAGAACTCACAAGATTTTTTTGAGTTGTTTTATTTTTGTATTGATGAGTGCTTTTGTTTTTGGGTATAATGAGGCACCTATGCTCAAAGAAAGAGTAGCTAAAGGGGAACTTCCTTCAGTTGAAGAAAGACTTCCGGATAGTCCAAAAGTTATTAAAGTTAGAGAAAAAATAGGAAAATATGGTGGAACTTTGAATCTATCAAAAGGAAATGAAATGAGGGCTCTATTGGTTGAATATGCTCTTGAATCTTATCCTAATCCTGTTTTTGATGAAAAATTAGTAGAAGGTAATATCATAAGATCTTGGAAGGTTTTAGATGAAGGTAGAAAATTTAGATTTACGCTTCGTGAAGGATTGAAATGGAGTGATGGATATCCAGTTACTACAGAAGATGTAAGATTTACTTTTGAAGATATATATTCTAATAAGAATGTTCAACAAATATATCCAAGTTGGTTAATGAATAGTGGAAAAAGAGCTAACTTAAATATTGTAGATGATTATACGTTTGAGATTTCTTTTGTTAATCCTTATGGATTATTTTTATTGCAGTTGCAGTCAATTGCAAGAGGTAGTTATCATATGCTTATAAATCCATCACATTATTTAAAACAGTTCCATGCTTCTTATGCTACAGAAGAAGAACTTGAACCATTTCTTGAAAAGGAAAAACTCACTCAGGATAGATGGGGAGAATTATTTACAAGAAAATGGCAATCAACTCCATGGAATCAAAGAAAAGATGTAGGTTATCCAGTTTTAGATCCATTTGTTGTAGTTGAAAAACCTTCTGATAATGTAGTAATTTTTGAGAGAAATCCTTATTATCATAAGGTTGATGAAGAAGGAAATCAACTTCCTTATATAGATAGAGTTAGATATGAAGAGATAAATAATCAGGAAATGATGAATATGAAGATAATGTCTGGTGAGTTGGATTTTACAATAAATACAGCTCTTGGAGATCTTGCACTTTATAAGGAGAATGAAGATAATGGAAATTATAATACTTTATTAGTTCCTATAAAGAGTATAAATACAAATGCTTGTTATTTCCCTAACTTAACTCTTGAAGATGAAGTATGGAGAGAAGTTATGAGAAATCCTAAATTTAGACATGCTTTATCTTTAGCTATAGATAGAGATGAAATAAATGAACTTGTTTATTATGGTTTTGGTAATCCTACACAGGCAAGTGATGCTCCAGGATCACCTTTTGTTGAACCTTGGTATAGGGATTCTTATGTTGAGTATAATCCTGAAAAGGCAAATGAAATTTTAGATAGTATAGGCTTAGATAAGAGAGATAATGATGGTTGGAGAATAGGTCCAGATGGCAATGCATTTACAATTAATATAGAATTTTTTGAAGTTAATGAAAATTTAGTTCCTGCAACAGAATTAGTTGTGAGTTATTGGCAAGCAATTGGAATTAAAACAAATATGAAGGTAATAGATGGTGGATTATGGTATCAAAGACAAGGTGCAAATACAACTACAATGTCTGTGTGGCACGAAGATGCTTCAAGACCAGGGTCACCTTTCTTCTTTTATGTTCCTTATGAAAATATTAACTGGGGACCAGATTGGAGAGCTTGGTTTAACTCTGAAGGTACTGAAGGAGAAGAACCTCCATTAGAAGTAAAAAAATTATTCAAATTATATGAAGATTTCTTAGCAACTATATCTAATGAAGAAAGAATAGAACTTGGTAAAGAAATTTTGAAATCACAAGCTGAAAATTTATGGGTTATAGGAACAGTTAATAATATACCTATTCCTGTTATCGTTAAAAAGAATCTTAAAAATGTTGTAGGTGGAATGGATCCTCAATGGGGACCATCTATGGCTGAACAGTATTATTTTGAGTAAAATTTTTGACTAACCATAGTTTTTCTATGGTTAGTCTTTGAATTGTTATAGAATTTGCTCACTTTTGAGGAGGAAAATTATGTTTACGTATATTTTGCGTAGAGTATTACAGATGATACCTATTCTAATAGTCATTTCTATAATAAGTTTTATAGTTATAGAACTTCCACCAGGAGATTTCTTAACCTCTAAAGTTGCTCAGTTGAGCAAAGAAGGCGGATCAATTTCTCAAGCGGAACTTGAAGGTCTTAGAGAGACTTATGGACTTGATAAACCTGTAGTAGAAAGGTATTTTAATTGGATCACTAAAATAGTTTTTAAAGGGGATTTTGGTAGATCTTTTAAATGGAATAAACCAGTTACAGAAGTTATAGGTGAAAGAATGCTTCTAACTGTGATAATTTCTATTACTACTCTGATATTTGTTTGGGTTGTGGCCATTCCAATAGGGGTTATTTCAGCTACAAGGCAGTATTCTGCTTTTGATTATATATTTACATTTCTGGGATTTATAGGGTTATCAGTGCCAAATTTTTTGCTCGCATTGATTTTGATGTATTTTTCATATACCAAGTTTGGGGTTAGTATTACGGGATTATTTTCACCAGAATATGCTGATGCAGCATGGAGTTTTGGAAAATTTGTCGATATGATGAAGCATATGTGGGTTCCTGTAATAGTAATTGGAACAGGGGGTACAGCAGGAATTATAAGGACTTTACGTGGATGTCTTTTAGATGAATTAAAAAAACAGTATGTGGTTACTGCTAGAGCTAAAGGACTTAAAGAGAAAAAAATTCTTTTTAAATATCCAGTAAGAGTTGCATTAAATCCACTTATTAGTACTATAGGATGGGTTTTACCTGGAATAATTTCGGGTGATGCAATTGTTGCAAATGTTTTGAACCTTCCTACAGGAGGAATGGTTTTATTAGAAGCTTTACAGTTCCAAGATATGTACCTTGCAGCCAGCTTTGTATTATTGTCGAGTATATTAACTGTAATAGGTACCTTGATTTCAGATATATTATTGGCGTTAGCCGATCCTCGTATTAGATATGGAAGGAGAGGAAGCAATGTCTAAGAAAAAAACTATAAATAAGTATACAGCATCTCAAGGTCAACTTATATGGTGGAGTTTTAAAAAACATAAACTTGCCATGTTAGCTTTGATTGTATTGATAATAATGTATGTTACAGTTATTTTTTCACAGTTTGTAGCTCCTTATGGAAAAAGTACGAGATTTTCAAGTCATCAATATGCACCACCTCAAATGATGAAATTTTATGATGAAAAAGATGGTTTTAGTTTTAGACCTTTTGTATATGGTTATAAAAAAGAGTTTGATATGGAAACATTTAGAAGAACTTATAAGTTAGATAAAACTGTTAAATATCCAGTTTATTTTTTTGTTAAAGGTGAACCTTATAAATTATGGAATTTGATAGAAACAGATATACATCTTTTTGGTACTAAAGAGGGACAAATATTTTTATTTGGTACGGATAGACTCGGAAGAGATATATTTTCAAGGGTAATTTATGGTTCTACAATATCTTTGACAATAGGTCTTATAGGTGTTTTTTTGACTTTTATAATAGGTGTTACTCTTGGAAGTATTTCTGGTTATTATGGTGGTTGGCTTGATACCATAATTCAAAGAATGATAGAGGTTTTAATATCTATACCACAGATTCCTTTGTGGATGGCTCTTGCTGCAGCAATGCCAAGAGATTGGCCAATTTTGAAAGTATATTTTTCAATCGTTATAATTCTTTCACTTGTTGGTTGGGGAGGACTTGCGAGAGTTGTCAGAGGTAAGTTCCTTTCATTAAGAAATGAAGAGTTTGTAATGGCAGCTAAATATGCTGGAGCGAGTGATTTTTGGGTTATAACTAAACATTTAATACCTTCTTTTATGAGTTATATAATAGTATCTATTACTTTAAGTATTCCTGGAATGATTCTTGGAGAAACTGGATTGAGTTTTCTTGGACTCGGACTTCAAGCACCAGCTGTTAGTTGGGGAGTTTTATTGCAAGATGCACAAAATTTGACGGCAATAGCTCATCATCCATGGCTTTTAATACCAGGACTTTATGTCGTAATAACTGTTTTAATGTTTAATTTCTTAGGTGATGGAATAAGAGATGCTGCAGATCCTTACAGTATGTAAAGGTTGTGATTTTTATGTTTTGGATTTTCATGCTTTTTATAATTATAATGGTCATTTTTATTTTGGTTAGTAAAAATGTTTATTCTTATTGTATGAAAAAGTTTGTTTATGATAATCATCTATATTCAGAGTATATTTTAGAGAATAAATTACCACCTGAAGAATGGATTAATGGAGATAATGCACAAAAAAATAAAAATAATTCTTTGAAAAGAATTAATAAAATAATAGATTATTTTAAGGTTTCAAAACTCGTAGATAATGATGAGACCAGAGAGAACATTCTAAAAGATTTAAATGAAGTTTATGAAAATTGGAAAGTGATGGATGTTTCCAATTTTAATAGGAAGGTGGATTGACTTGAATAATACACTTCTTGAAATAAATAATTTAAAAACATATTTTGATACAGATCAAGGAACTGTTAAAGCAGTTGATGGAATATCTTTTAAAGTAGATAAACAAAAGACTGTCGGTATTGTTGGTGAGAGTGGAAGTGGTAAAACAGTTACAGCACAATCGATACTTAAGATAATGCCTTGGCCTGGAAAAATTGTTGAAGGTGAGATTTTATTTAATAAAGATGATGGAGAAATCGTAGATATAGCTAAGCTTGGAAGTAAAAGCGATGAGATAAGAAGAATTAGAGGTAAAGATATAGGTTATATCTTTCAGGAACCCATGACATCTTTGAGTCCTATTCACAAAATAGGTGATCAGATAATGGAATCTATATTGGTACATGATAAAAAAATTAATAAAAAAGAAGCAAAAAATATAGCTATAGAACTTTTGAGAGATGTAGGAATGCCTAATGCCGAGTCTAAAGTTGATAATTATACATTTCAATTGAGTGGTGGAATGAGACAAAGAGCTATGATTGCCATGGCTCTTGCAAATGTCCCTAAACTTCTCATAGCAGATGAACCTACCACTGCTATTGATGTTACCATACAGGCTCAAATTTTAAGACTTTTAAAGAATTTACAAAAAAAATATGGTATGTCTATTTTAATAATAACTCATGATTTAGCTGTAGTAGCAGAAATGGCAGATGAAGTTGTTGTTATGTATTTGGGTAAAATAGTTGAAAAAGGAAATGTATTCGATATTTTTGACACTCCTTCACATCCATATACAAAAGCTCTTTTAAAATCTATTCCTAAAAAAGGATCGGGTAAATATCTTGAAACTATAAAAGGGATGGTTCCAGATCCATTTTCAATTCCACAAGGCTGTGAATTTGCTCCGAGATGTGAATTCGCAATAAAAGGAGTATGTGATAAGAAGAAACCTCCTGTTGTTGAAATCAAAGATGGGCATTTTTCGAGATGTTTTCTTCACACAGAACAAAAGGAGTCTAAAAATGGATAAAGATATAATTTTAAAAGTTGAAAATGTTAAAACATATTTTCCTATAAGACAAGGATTTTGGAATAAGGTTGTGAATCATGTTAAGGCTGTTAATGATGTCAGTTTTGAATTGAAGAAAAAAGAGACTCTTGGAGTTGTTGGCGAATCAGGTTGTGGAAAAAGTACTCTCGCTAAAACAATAATGAGAGGTGTTAGTGCGAGTTCTGGAAAGATAATCTATAACAAAGATGGACAAGAATTAGATATATTGGCACTTAAAGATAAAGAACTTAAAAGTTTAGGGGTTAGAAAAGATATACAAATGATTTTTCAAGATCCTTTTTCGTCTTTAAGTCCGAGAATGACGGTTAAAGAAATAATAACAGAACCTTTATTGATAAATAAGATGATTAAATCAGAAGAAGAAGTAGAAAAAGCTGCACGTGAACTTATTGCAGATGTAAATCTTGATCCAAAATATTTGAGAAGATATCCACATGCTTTTAGTGGAGGTCAGAGACAAAGAGTTGGAGTTGCAAGATCTCTTGCCTTAAATCCAAAGATAATTCTTGCAGATGAGCCTACTTCAGCATTGGATGTTTCTGTTCAATCTCAACTTTTGAATCTTTTGAGAGATTTACAGGAAAAATATGAATTATCTATGATGTTTATATCTCATGATCTTGGAGTTGTAGAACATATAAGTGATAGAGTAGCTGTTATGTATGTTGGTAATATAGTTGAAATAGGTGATGTTAAAGATATTTTTAATCATCCAGTTCATCCATATACAAAGGCTCTTTTGTCTGCTGTTCCAGTTATAGATCCACATAAAAAAAGCAATGCTGAACTACTTGAAGGAGATGTTGCAGATCCTGCAAATTTACCTTCTGGTTGTCCATTTCATCCAAGATGTAAATATGCAAAAGATATATGTAAACATAAAAAACCAATTCTTGAAAAATTAAATAAAAATGAATCAACCCAAGTTGCTTGTCATTTTAAGAATGAGTTATGAATATAAATAAATCAAAAACTCTAAAGGGGGATTTTTATGAGAAAACTATTAATCACAGTGTTAATAGCTATGGGTATTCTTGCTTTTTCAGTTCAACCGATGTCTTCCTATTGGTTTGTGGAAGATTTAAAAAATTGGTCACCTGAAAAAGATAAAGATGCTGATTTTAACAGAGGTATGATACCTCTTGCAGAAAGAAAAACTGGAGAAATAATTAATTCAAATGCAAGAGATGAAGCACAAGTAATGGCTTTAAGTATAATGTATCCAATGACATCAAAGAATCCATCAGAAGGTGCTAAAGAATTTGATGTTTACAATTTTCAATACTGGCAATATATAGATAAACTTGTAATGTGGGGAGGATCTGCTGGAGAAGGAATTATTCTCTCTCCAAGTAGTGATGTTATAAATGCAGCACATAAAAATGGAGTTAAAGTTTATGGTACTGTATTTTTTCCACCAAATTATTATGGAGGACAGCTTGAATGGCTTTCACAGTTTCTTGAACAAAGAGAAGATGGAAGTTTTTTAGTTGCTGACAAACTTATAGAAGTTGCAAATTATTATAATTTTGATGGATGGTTTATAAATCAAGAATTAAAAGGTGCAACTAAGGAACAGGCAAAAAAGATGCAAGAATTTTTATCTTATTTTAATGATAATAAAAAAGATTATATGGAAGTAATATGGTATGATTCCATGAATGAAGATGGAGAAATAGATTATCAAAATCATTTAACTGATAAAAATGATGGTTATCTAGTTGATGATGGTAAGAAATTAGCAGATTCTATGTTTTTGAATTTTTGGTGGAAAGATCAAAGTTCTACTAAAAAATATGCTTTGAATAATAATATAGATCCATATATAAATTATGCTGGAATAGATGTTCAAGCAAATGGATTTAATACAAAAGCATCTTGGGAAGGACTTTTTCCAGAAAATAAAGAACATAATGTTTCTTTAGGTCTTTATTGTCCAAACTGGACATATTCAAGTTCTGAATCTGTTGAAGAATATACTCAAAAGGCTAATATTTTTTGGGTAGGAGCTAATAAAAATCCTTTAAATACAGAATCCGAATATGATTGGAAAGGTATTGCAAATTATATACCAGCTAAAACAACTATAATTAACACACCTTTCGTTACGAACTTTAATACTGGAAATGGTTACAAATATGCTGTTTTTGGAGAAATAGTTAGTGAAAATCCATGGCATAATAGAAGTTTACAAGACATACTTCCAACTTGGAGATGGTATGTAGAAGGTAATCAAGTAAAAGCTAATTTTGACTGGGATAAACCTTATTATGGTGGATCTTCTTTAAAATTAGAAAGTGATTTAAATGGAAGTTCAAAGGTTTATTTATATAAAACAGATATAAAACTTTATAAAGGATCTAAAATTTCTGCAACATTTAATACAAATTTAAATAATATTGCAAAACTTGGAATAATGTTTGAAGATAAATCAGAAGTTTTATTTGATTTAGACAATGTTGCTCAAACTTGGACGAGAAAAGATTTTAATTTGAATGATTATGCTGGAAAAAGCATAAAAAGAATATTCGTATATTTAAAATCTGATGATGAAATAGATGATTTCTATATTAATTTAGGTAGTCTTTCTGTTTTAGACAAAGGATCTTCTATAGGAGATTTTGTTATAGGACCTAAGAATCTTGAAATAACAGAGTATGAATTTGTTGATGGTATATTTGCAAATTTAAGATTAAAATGGGATACAAATCAAGAAGGACTATTATATGAAATTTATAGAGTAGTAGATGGTAAAAAAGAATATCTTGGAAGTACATATAATAATGTATTTTATATCGATATGATCAAAAGAATTTCTGCAAAAGAAAAAGAAACAAAAATAATTGTAGAACCTGTCAGTAAAATGTTAAATCATGGAGATGAAGCAGAAGTAATTTTTGAATGGGGAGAATATCCAAAACCAACGGCAGATTTATATGTTGATAGAACATTTATAGCTCCTGGTGATACTATAGAATTTATAAACAAATCTAAAGTATATGATAGATTAAAATGGTTTTTCGTTGGAGGAAATCCTATAAAATCAACTGAAGAAAATCCTAATATTACTTATGATAGAGAAGGAGAATTTAGAGTAACTTTAATAGCATATAATGAAGTTGGAAGAGATACTCTTGTAAAAGATAAGATGATAACTGTTTCTAATAAAGCTAAAAAAGAAATGGAATTAGTTTCTTTTAGTAAATCAGCAACAGCCACTTCAAATGTTGATGATGAAACTCCTTCAATGGCTTTAGATGGAGAACAAAAAACTAAATGGTGTGCTGTTGGAGATCTTCCACATGAATTATATGTAGATCTCGGAAAAGAACAAAAGATAGGTAAATTTATACTTAAAAATGCAGAATTTGGTGGAGAATCTGCGGATATGAATACAAAAGCTTATAAAATAAGCATAAGTAAAGATGGAAAAGATTGGAAAGAAGTAGTTAATATAGAAGAAAATAATAAAGCTATTGCAGAACATTTGATAGAATTCCAAAGAGCGAGATATGTTAAATTAAGTATATTAAAAGCAACTCAAGGAAATGATTCAGCTGCAAGAATATATGAATTTGAAGTATATGCAGAAAAAAATCTTTTTGATAATTATGCTTTTGGAAAAGAAGCAACAGCATCTGGAAATGTTGGGGGAGAAGTACCAGCATTTGCATTTGATGATAAAACAAAAGATAATAGTAAATGGTGTGTAACAGGAGAACCACCTCATTGGATAATGGTTGATTTAGGTCAGATAGAAGTTATAGATAAGTTTATACTGAAAAATGCTGAAGAAGGTGGAGAATCTCCAGAATGGAACACAAGTGATTATTATATAGAAGTTAGTTCAGATAAAGAAAATTGGACTAAAGTAGTAGATGTTCAATCTAATGATAAAGCTATTAGTGAACATATAATAAAACCTGTTAAAGGAAGATATGCAAGACTTACAGTTACAAAGCCAACACAAGGCGGAGATACTGCTGTACGTTTATATGAATTTCAGGTTTTAGGTTATAAAACACATAAATCTAATAAAGCAGCAGATAAACAAGCTACAGCTACAGGATTTGTTCCAGGAGAAATACCAAATTATGCTTTTGATAGAGATATAAGTACAAAGTGGTGTGCAACAGGATCAGAACCTCATGAAATAATAGTTGATTTAGAAAAAGAAATAGAAATAAATAAATTTGTTATTAAACATGCTCAAGAAGGTGGAGAAAGTGAAGGATTTAATACAAAAACTTTTAAAATCTTTATAAGTGATGATAAAGAAAATTGGACAGAAGTAGTAAATGTTGAAAACAATGAAAAAGGTGTCAGTGAACATGTTATAAAACCTGTTAAATCAAGATATGTCAAATTGAGTATAATAAAGGCTACACAAAATGATGACACTGCAGCGAGAATATATGAATTTGAAGTTCATGGAAATTAAAAATAAATATTATTAAAAATATTGGGTGCAGTTCTTCTGCACCCTTTTTTAATTAAAGTATATTTATATTATAGTTATTTTATAATGGAGGGATTACAAATGAAAAAAATATCTGTAAAAATAATAATTTCAATAATTTTGATATCATTGTTATTTGGATTAACTTTAACCATTATTGGTATAGAAAATACATCAGAGATTGTAAAAAAAACTTCAAATAACTTATTAATATCAAATTCTGAAAATAAAGCAAAAGATATAAGTGCAAATATAATCAATTTTGAAAATATGATGGATAGTTTTGCAACTTCCATTTTTAATAATCCATTTTCAAAGTTTCAAGTAAAAGATTCTTTTGGAAATAATGCTTATCATCACGCTTATGTTGAAAGTTATCTTGGAAGAATTGATAAATATATAAAAAGTTATTCTCAAAATATAGATGGAAATAAAAATATTTTTATTTTAATTTCTCCAAAAGTCACCAATGATGGAAAAGTACATGGAATAGTATATGATAAAGATGAAGATAAGATAATAAAAACAAAAGATTTAAAATTATCTACAGAAAATTTAAATGATCAAAATTATAAATGGTTTTTTAAAGCTAAAGAATTGAAAAAAGGTACATGGTCTAATATTCATAATTCTATTTTAGATGAAGAAGAGAAAGTTATAACTTATGTGGTTCCTTATTATGTTGAAGAAGATTTCGCTGGTGTTGTGGGAATGGAAATAAATTATTCGTATTTTGTTGATGAAGTTCAAAATATAAAGATATTCGAAAATACTAAAGCGACTCTTTTAGATGAAAATTTTGAAATTTTTTATGACAAACAATATGAAACAGGGACATATATAGGAGAAATATTAAAAAGAGAAGAATACAAAAAAGTAAGTGAAGAAAATACAGGATACTATGAA
>NZ_QGGI01000027.1 GCF_003148465.1 Oceanotoga teriensis | reverse complement strand
TCCTTTTTTTACTTGTTTTTATTTTTGTTGCTTTTCATTTACTTGTTTTTTATTTCATATCCCTTTTTTATTGCTCTATTTTTCAAGTCACTATATTATTATAGTTTATTATAGCATATAACATATATACAAAATAAAAAAAATATAAAAAATAATTGTAAAAAGTATAAAAATTTGAATGATTGTTTATAAAAAAGATTATATAATTTAATTTTATAATTACTTTAAAAATGATATAATTTATTGAATAGGAAAAAAGGAGGCAACTTAATGGGTAAAAAAATAAAAGGATTTGGTGGAAGGTCTTTTAAAAATTCTTCCAGTAAAAAACCTAATGTAAATCAATTACTTGCAGAGGCTCAAAAAACACAACAGCTTATGGAAGATGAAATGTCTACTTTAGAAGGTGAACTTGCCAACAAAGAAGTAGAAGCTACATCGGGTGGTGGAGTAGTAAAAGTCATTGCAAATGGTAATCTGAGAGTAAAAGATATAATAATTTCTGAAGAACTCGAAGGTGAAGACATGGAAATAATAAAAGACATGATTATTGCGGCGACTAATGAAGCAATTGAAAAAGCAAATCAAATAAAAGAAGAAGAAAATGAAAAAATAAGTCAAAAATACCTTGGCGGATTACAAAATATGGGATTTGGATTATAATAAATTTAACTTTATTTTTTCTTATTGTTATTAATTAAGATATATAATTATATTAGAGAAAAAAATAACTAATGCTCATACACTTTGAGGAGGTGTACATTAATATGGTAAAAGTAGCTATTAATGGTTTTGGTAGAATTGGTAGATTGGCATTTAGATTAATGTTTAATAATCCTGAATTTGATATCGTTGCAATAAACGATTTATCAGATGCAAAGGCTTTAGCTCATTTATTAAAATATGATTCTGCACAAGGAAGATTTGATGCTGAAGTTGAAGTAAAAGAAGGAGCTATGGTAGTTAATGGAAAAGAAATAAAGATAATTGCTGAAAAAGATCCAGCAAAATTACCATGGAAAGAACTAAATGTTGATGTAGTATTAGAATGTACAGGTTTCTTTGTAAAAAAAGAAGCAGCTTCTCTACATTTAGAAGCAGGAGCAAAAAAAGTTGTTATCTCTGCTCCAGCAAAAGGAGATGTACCTACAATAGTTTATAATGTAAACCATGATACATTAACTGGAGAAGAAAATATAATTTCAGGTGCGTCATGTACAACAAACTGTTTAGCTCCAGTTGCAAAAGTATTAGATGATAATTTTGGTATAGTAAAAGGTTTAATGACAACAGTTCATGCATATACACAAGATCAAAATACAGTTGATGGAGTTCATAGAAAAGGTGATTTCAGAAGAGCAAGAGCAGCTGCACAAAACATAGTTCCAACAAGTACAGGAGCGGCTAAAGCAGTTGCAAAAGCATTACCTCAATTAAAAGGAAAATTAGATGGTATGGCTATGAGAGTTCCTACAGTTACAGGATCAGTAGTAGATCTCGTAGTTGAATTAAATAAAGAAGTAACAGTAGAAGAAATCAATGCTGCTATGAAAAAAGCAGCTGAAACAGAACTAAAAGATACATTGGGATATACTGAAGATCCTATAGTATCTTCTGATGTAATAGGATGTCAATACGGTTCATTATTTGATTCAGAATTAACTAAAGTAATAGAAGTAGATGGAAAACAAATGGTAAAAGTTATATCTTGGTATGACAATGAAATGTCATATACAGCTCAATTAGTTAGATTAGTTAAACATTTTGCTACATTAATTAAATAAGAAAAATTAATACATGGGGAGGCATAACAATGTCTCCCTTTTATAAATATTGCATAAATGGCACTATGAATTTGGAGGTGTAATTATGGAAAAAATGACAGTTAAAGATATAGATTTTGAAAATAAAAAAGTTATAATGAGAGTTGATTTTAATGTTCCAATAAAAGAAGGAAAAATAACAGATGAAACAAGAATAAAAGCAGCTTTACCTACAATAAAATATGTTTTAGAACAAAATGCAAAAGTAATACTTTTATCCCATCTTGGAAGACCAAAAGGGGAAAAGAAAATTGAATTTTCTTTAGCTCCAGTTGCAAAAAGATTAAATGAATTGTTAGATAATGAAGTTCTTTTTGTAGATGAAACAAGAGGAGAAAAAGTTGAAACAGCTGTAAATAAATTAAAATCTGGTCAAGTGTTAGTACTTGAAAATACAAGATTTGAAAAAGGCGAAAAGAAAAATGATGCTGAATTGGCAACATATTGGGCATCTCTTGCAGATATTCATGTTAATGATGCTTTTGGAACAGCACACAGAGCACATGCTTCTAATGTTGGAATCGCACAAAATATACCAAGTGTAGCTGGATTTTTAATGGAAAAAGAAATTAAATTTTTAGGTGGAGTAACCACAAATCCAGAAAAACCTTATGCTGTAATACTTGGTGGAGCAAAGGTATCAGATAAAATAGGAGTAATTACTAATCTTCTCGAAAAAGCGGATAAGATATTCATAGGCGGAGCTATGATGTTTACGTTCTTAAAAGCTCAAGGAAAAGAGATTGGATCTTCATTATATGAAGAAGATAAATTAGATCTTGCAAAAGATTTATTGAAAAAAGCTGAAGATAACAATGTTGAATTGATATTGCCTATTGATGCAGTAGTAGCTCAAAAGCTTGAAGCAGGACTTGAAAATAGAGTTGTAAAAATGGATGATGGAATAGAAAAAGGTTGGATGGGTTTAGATATAGGTCCTGAAACATTAAAACTTTTTGAAGAAAAACTTTCTGGAGTTAAAACAGTTGTATGGAATGGACCAATGGGTGTTTTTGAAATAGAAGATTTTGAAAAAGGAACAAGAGGAGTAGCAGAATTAATAGTAGAGTTGACAGATGCTGGAAGTGTAAGTGTAATTGGTGGTGGAGACTCAGCAGCAGCAGCTGAAAAATTTGGATTAGCCAAAAAATTCTCTCATGTTTCAACTGGTGGAGGAGCTTCTCTTGAACTCTTAGAAGGAAAAGAATTACCTGGAGTTGCATCTATAGCAACAAAAAAAAAATTAACTGAAAAAAAATTTATATTAGCTGGAAACTGGAAAATGAATAAAAATAATTCAGAAGCAGCTGCATTTGTAAATAAGTTAATAGGAAAAATTGGAAATGAAGAAAAAATAGATGTAATATTGGGTGTGCCTTTTACTTCTTTAGAAAAAATTGCAGATATAACTTCTGGAACAAATATAAAAGTAAGTTCACAAAATATGTATTTTGAAGAATCTGGTGCATATACAGGCGAAATATCTCCAGATATGCTAAAAGATATAAATGTTACTCATGTAATACTTGGTCATTCTGAAAGAAGAGATATATTTGGCGAGACAAATGAAATAATAAACAAAAAAATAAAGAAGTCGTTAGAAAAAGAATTAACCCCTATTTTTTGTGTTGGAGAACATCTTGAAGAAAGAGAAAAAGGTTTAATATTCAATACAATAGAAAAACAAATAAAAGAAGGATTAAATGAAATAGAAAAAGATGAAATAAATAAAATAATAATAGCTTATGAACCTGTATGGGCCATAGGAACTGGAAAAGTAGCAACTCCAGCACAAGCACAAGAAGTTCATAAATATATTAGAGATCTATTATCTGAAATGTATGGAGAAGAAGTAGCACAAAAAGTTACATTGCTTTATGGTGGAAGTGTTAAACCAAGTAATTATTTTGGACTTTTCATACAAAAGGATATAGATGGAGGACTTGTTGGTGGGGCATCGTTAAAAGAAGATTTTATAGATCTTGCCAATATAATGAATGAATTAATAAAATAAAAAACATAAAAAAGGGGTGCAAAATGCACCCCTTTTTTTAAAGCTATTTTTAATAATTTATGATATAATCAGTAGGAGGTGATAAAGATGAATGAAGATAAAAAAAATAATAATGAATTTGAAGAATTAGTTGAATCAAGTAATTATGATAAAAAAAATAAAGAAAAAATTATTATCTTTTCATCATTAGGGGTTATTTTAATATTTACAGTTATTATTGTATTTTCTGTTTTATTTGTTAATAAAAAGTATAATGTAAACATACAATATACAATAAAAACATCCGAATTTAGAGAACCAATAGAAAAAATAAAAGTTGAACTTTTAGGAGAAAAAACAGTAGAAAAAGAATTTTCTCTTTCGGATAACATAAAAATGGAAAATATAGAAAAAGGTAATTATACTATAAATATTTCAGCTATTGGTCAAAATGATTTGAAATTTTACTATGGAAGTGTTGATTCTTTTATAGATGAAGATAAAAATATCAATCTTGAATTAGATAAATCAACCATAAAATATTCAATAGATACTGAATGGGAAGAAACAAAAGCAATTATAACCCTTCCTGATGGTTATGATGAATATGTTGTGGTAGAAAAAGATCAAGATCAATATAAAATAAAAGATATAATAAGTGAAAATAAATATGAATTAAATTCTGATAATAAAACTCATAATATATTCTTTGCTGCTGTAAAAGATAAAAAAGTTTTTGATTATTCACAAGAAATTATAATAACTAAAAATAATCCACCAAATTCACCAAATATTTTGTACCCAGAAGAAGGACAAAATCATTCACAAAAAGATATAATATTTACTTGGGAAGCTTCTGATCCTGATAAAGATTTATTAACCTATGATATTTATTTATCTGATGGGACAACACAAAAAAACATTGCAAATGGATTGAATAATAATTCTTTTGGATACAATTCTTTAGAACTAAATAAAAATTATACTTTAAAAGTCGTGGCTAAAGACTCTCAAAATGCTAAAAGTGAACAAAGTATTAAATTCACAACGACAAAGTATGAAAAAAGTTATTTATATTCACCAAGTGGAAAGTATGGCGTTACTATTTATGAAGTTTATGATCCTAAGAATCCAAAAGAAATTTCAAACATAAAAACATCTGGAAATGTTACAGATACAGTTCTGATAAATACTTCATTATTCATTTTAAGAATAAATGATGGCATAACAATAGCTGATGTTAAAAATCCTGAAACCCCTATAATAAAAAAGAATCTTGAATTAGATGAAGTAGATGGATTAAAAGCGACAGATAAATATGCTTATATAAGATTTAAAGATGGTAGAGTTAGTGTTTATTCTATAGAAAAAAATCCTTATGATCCTAAATTCTTAGGTTTTACAGATATAAAATATTATGGTTCAAAAAATCCAGAAATAAAATATATACAAAAAAACATTAGAATAGAAGTACCAATAATACAAAATGAGTATGCTCTTAATTATAAATTCAAAAATAAAATATATATTGGAAGTTATATTCTTGTTGTTGGCAGTGAAGAAGCCAGAACAAAAATAAATAATAACCTTACATATGTTTATGATAATTTAAGTTTAATATTTACAAATAGAGAAATAGAAGATTTTAAAGATTATGCGAAAATAGATTCTATAAAAAGTCAATTAAAAAATGCTTTAAATGAGTTTTTGAAGATGTCAGAAGATACAGGTGTGAAAGAAGTAAAATTGAGTATTAATAAAATAAATTAGAGATAATAAAGGTAGACTCTCAATATTTTGAGAGTCTTTTTTTATAATTATTTACATATTCTAAAAAAAAAAGAAATGATTTTATATTATGATATAGATATAAATTACCCACACCTGGGGGGGAGGTTAAAAAATGTCAGAAGATAAATTAAGTTTCAGTGTACAGGGTATGACTTGTGCATCATGCGTTAGGAATGTTGAAAGATCATTAAAAAAAATTGAAGGAGTTAAGTTTGTATCTGTTAATCTTGCTACAGAAAAAGCAGTTATAATAAAAGAAGGTAAAATAAATTTTGACGAAATAGAAAAAAGTGTAAAAAAAGTTGGGTATAAAGCTTCAAAAGAAATGCCTTCTGAAGATATGATAGAAAAAAATTATAAACATGATAAATTCAATCTAATATTTTCATTAATATTAACAATACCAATAAGTATTTTAATGCTTTTTCATATGAGTGGATTAAAGATACCTTATTACAATTATTTAGAGTTAATAATTGGAGCAATAAATATATTTTATTTAGGTCAAAAAACATTAAAAGGTGCATGGATTGCTATTTCTCATTTTCATACAAATATGGATACACTCGTTATAATTGGAGCATTATCATCATATATAACAACAATATTGAATATGACTGGAATGGATGTAATGTCCTTTGGGGCTTTAGCTTCAATGCTAATAACTCTTCATTTACTTGGAAGATTCATAGAAAGCAATTTAAAAAGTAAAGCTTCAAAAGAAATAAAATCTTTAATAAAATTGAAAGTTGAAAATGCAAATGTAATTAATGGAGAAAATGTAGAAAAAGTTCCTTTAGAAACAGTAAAAATAGGAAGTTTGATATTAGTAAAAAAAGGTGAAAAAATACCTTTAGATGGAAAAATTATAGAAGGTAAAGGCCTTGTAGATGAATCAATGATTACTGGAGAACCATTATCAATTAAAAAATCAGAAAATTCAAAAGTTGTTGGTGGAACTATACTTGAAGAAGGATTATTAAAAGTTGAAGTTGAAAATGTAGGTGAAGAAACTTTTTTAAATCAAATGATAAAACTCGTAGAAGAAGCTCAATCAACAAAAGTTCCAATTCAAGCATTTGCCGATAGAATAACTTTGTTTTTTATACCAATAGTATTAAGCCTTGCCATTATAAGTTCTCTTGTATGGTATTTTAACTATGAAAATATGCAAGAATATTTAGTAAATATGTCTAAATATATACCATGGCTTGTTGTAGATGCTGGTGCTGTTTCTACTTCTATTTTTGTTTTTGTTTCTACTTTAGTTATAGCTTGTCCATGTGCTTTGGGTCTTGCAACTCCAATGGCATTGGTAGCAGGAAGTGGAGCAGCTGCGAGAAAAGGTTTAATAATAAAAAATGGAGGAGCTATTCAAGCTGCAAAAGATATAGATACTATACTTTTAGATAAAACAGGAACAATAACTCAAGGAAAACCGACAGTTGTATTTCAAAATATAGATAAATTTTATCATGATATAATTTATACTATAGAAAGTAATTCTAATCATCCATTAGCAAAATCAATATATGAATATTATGAAAATAAGAAAGATAAAAAAATTGATTTAAATAATTTTGAAGAAATAACTGGTAAAGGTGTTCAAGCAAATTATGAAAATAATATATATTTTATAGGAAAACCAAAAAACTATAAAATATATGAAGAATATATGGAAAAAGGTCATACTGTTGTAGAGTTTAGAGAAAATGAAGAAATAAAAGGATTCATATCTATAGCAGATCCTATAAAAGAACAAGCTGAAGATGCGATAAAAGAACTTAAAACTATGGGAATAATGCCTATAATGATAACTGGAGATTCTGAAATTACCGCAAGAGCAGTTGCAAAACAAGTTGGGATAGAAACTATATATTCAGGGGTTAGTCCAAAAGATAAAGTAGATAAAGTCAGAGAATTACAAATTTCTGGGAAAAAAGTAGCTATGGTTGGAGATGGAATTAATGATGCTGCAGCTTTAAAATCTTCTGATATATCTATGGCTATTGGAACAGGTACAGATTTAGCCATAGAAAGTGCAGATATAATATCTGTAAAAGGTGAATTTTCAAAAATAATAGATTCTATAAAAATATCAAAAATAACTTTCTCTAAGATTAGACAAAATTTATTTTGGGCTTTTTTTTACAATGTAATAGCAATTCCACTTGCAATGTCTGGCCTTTTACATCCAGCAATATCAGAAATTGCTATGACTTTTAGTTCTATAAACGTTATATTAAATTCATTGAGAATAAAAAAATTGATAAAATAATCTATATTTTGGAGGTGAAATAAATGAAATATTCTTATGATGTACCAGATATGTCATGTAATCATTGTAAAATGAATATTGAAAATGCTTTGAAAGAAGAAAAAAAGATCAGCAAATTTGAAGTCGATTTACCATCTAAAAAAGTACATGTTGAAACGGAAGAACCTTCAGAACTCGTAGAAAAAATTCTTGAAGAAGCAGGATATCCTGCAAGAATAATAATATAAGAACCATCCCCAAACATTTTAGTATGTTTGGGGATTTTAATATTATGGAAGATCCACCATTGCAATATAAAGAGAATCTTTAAATACTCTACTTTTGAGTTCATTTAAATAACTATAATCATCTATATGATTAAAATCTTCTCCATCAAAAAAAACTATTTTCCATTCTTCTGGGTATTTGTAAGAATGTTTATTAAATCTTATCAGATTTTCTTTCATTTGATTTAGTAAAAAATCATCATCTTTTACTTTATTTTTAAATTTTTCAATTAAATCAAAATTTGATTTTTTCAATGAAATATACATATCTACCATTTGATTAATCATCTTATCTGATATAATTTTTTCATCATTATATTTAACAACAGAAGATATATTATGTTCTCCAAATCTTGAGGCTATTTTAGAAGCTTCCTTATAAATTTCATCTGGAGAATTAGAGTTAAAAAGTAATATATAAGTATTCATAGATATCCCTCCACAGTATTGATATCACAAAAAATGGGAACCAAAAAGGTTCCCTATTATTTTTTTAAAGCCATTCTCTTTGTAAATAATGTGTATGCAACAAGTGATGTGCTTTTTCAGAACCTGGTTTTTCAAGATATTCTTCATATATTTTTTTAATAGAAGGATTATCATGAGACTTTCTTATTTTAGATGTTCTGTCAACATTATTTAAAGCTTCTATTCTATTTTTAATTATTTCAAAATTTCCATGATGATAAGGTTGACCACCGCCGCCAACACAGCCACCAGGACAAGCCATTACTTCAATTAAATGGACATTTATTTTACCATCTCTTATATCTTCAAGTAATTTTCTAACATTACCAAGCCCGTGAGCAACTGCAATTTTAACAATAGTTCCTTTTATATCAACCTCAGCAATTCTTATAGAATCATAACCATGTAAAGCTTCAAATTCTACTTCTTCAAGTGTATCTTTAGTAACCCACTCATAAGCCGTTCTCAAAGCAGCTTCTGCAACGCCACCAGTTCTACCAAAGATTGCAGCAGCACCTGTTGATTCACCTAAAGGATTTTCATAAGACATTTCTGGAATAGAATCGAAATTGAATCCAGCTTCTTTTATCATCTTTGCTAATTCTCTTGTAGTAATAACATAATCTACATCTTTGAATTCGGGACTTGAATTCAATTCTTCTCTGCCAGCTTCATATTTTTTTGCAAGACAAGGCATGATAGAAACAACAGTCATCTTTTTTGGATCTATATTATTCTTTTCAGCATAATAAGATTTTGCGACTGCTCCAAACATCTGTTGAGGTGACTTTGCAGATGAAGGCATTTTTACAAGTCCAGGAAATTGATGTTCTAAGAACTTTACCCAGCCTGGACAACATGATGTTAACATAGGCATATATCCGTCGTTTTGAAGTCTATCTATAAACTCTGTAGCTTCTTCCATTATTGTTAAATCGGCAGCAAAGTTAGTATCAAAAACAGCATCAAAACCCATTAATTTTAAAACACCAGCTAATTTACCAGTAGAAATAGTTCCTGGTTTGTAACCAAATTCTTCAGCAAGAGCAACTCTTACTGCTGGGGCTGTTTGAACAACTACATGTTTATCTGAATTATCTAATTCACTCCAAACTTCATCTATATAAGATCTTTCTGTTAAAGCTGCAGTAGGACAAACTGCGACACATTGACCACAGAAAGTACAATTTGTTTCTTCAAGTGGCCAATCAAATGTAGGTTGTACAACAGCATCAAAACCTCTTTCAACTGCAGATAATACGCCAACAGTTTGAAAAGAATTACATGCAGTTTCACATTTTCTACACATTATACATTTATTTGGATCTCTTATTATTGCTGCAGAAACATCTTTTTTATACAAAGATTTTTTACCCATATAAGGATTGGTTGTTATATTTAATTCAGAAGCTAAATCCTGTAATTCACATTCTCCATTTTTAGGACATTTTAAACAATCTTGAGGATGATCAGATAATAACAGTTGTACAACTGTTCTTCTTGCATTTATAGCTCTTCTTGAATGAGTATTTATTTTCATACCTTCAAATACAGGAGTAGCACAAGCTGGAGCTAAATTTCTTCTTCCCTCAATTTCAACTACACATACTCTACAAGAAGCAGGTTTATTAACAATACCTATATCTTCAAGATTCATATAGCAAAGTGTAGGAACATATCCACCTGCTTTATTAACTGCTTCCAAAACGGTAGCATTATCTGGTACTTCAGTTTCTATATTATTAACAAATACTTTAGGCATTTATTATTTTCCCCCTTCCTATATTTTGCTTATTGCACCGAATCTACAAGTAGCATAACAAGCTCCACATTTTATACATTTTTCTTGATCTATTTCATGAGGTTTCTTTATTTGGCCATTTATAGCTTCAACAGGACAAACTCTCGCACAAGCTGTACATCCAACACATTTTTCTGGATCTATAGTATATTTAACTAAACTCTTACACGCTCCGGCAGGACAGCTTTTATCATAAACATGAGCTTCGTACTCATCTTTAAAATAATGATATGTAGATAGAATAGGATTAGGGGCTGTTTGACCAAGACCACAAAGTGAAGAATCTTTTATTATATTTCCAAGTTCTTGTAATAATTGTAAATCTTTTTCAGAACCTCTTCCACTTGTTAATCTGTCAAGAATTTCTAATAATCTAACATTACCTATTCTACATGGAGTACATTTTCCACAAGATTCTTCAACTGTGAATTCAAGATAAAACTTTGAAACATCAACCATACAAGTAGTTTCATCCATTACGATCATTCCACCTGAACCCATCATAGAACCTAAAGCAGAAAGATTATCAAAATCAATAGGAGTATCAAGATATTCAGCTGGAATACATCCACCAGATGGACCACCTGTTTGAACAGCTTTATATCTTTTGTTTTCTCTTATGCCTCCGCCAATTTCGAATACTATTTCTCTTAAAGTAGTTCCCATAGGAACTTCAACAAGTCCTACATTATTGATAGCACCAGCAAGTGCAAAGACTTTAGTTCCAGGAGATTTTTCTGTACCAAAACTTCTGAACCAGTCGGCACCTTTTAAAGTTATGATAGATATATTTGCAAGAGTTTCTACATTATTTATTAAAGTTGGTTTTTCCCATAATCCACTGTTTGCTGGGAAAGGTGGTTTTGTAGTTGGTTCTCCTCTATAACCTTCTATAGAATGGATCAAAGCAGTTTCTTCACCACAAACAAAAGCTCCAGCTCCTAATCTTATATCGATATCAAATGAAAAATCTGAGCCGAAAATATTTTCTCCTAAGAAACCCATTTCTCTCGCTTGATTTAGAGCTGTTTTTAATCTATTAACAGCAAGAGGATATTCTGCTCTTATATAAACTATTCCTTGATTCGCACCAATTGCATAGCCTGCAATAGCCATACCTTCAATTACTGTATGAGGATCTCCTTCAAGTACAGATCTATCCATGAATGCACCAGGGTCACCTTCATCAGCGTTACATACTACATATTTTTGATCACTGTTAGCTTTTTTAGCAAATTGCCATTTTAATCCTGTAGGGAAACCACCGCCTCCTCTACCTCTCAAGCCTGATTCAAGAAGATTTTCAATTACTTCATCTCTTGACATCTCAGTAATAGCTTTACCGAGAGCAAGATAACCATTATGAGCAATATATTCATTTATATTTTCTGGATCTATAGTACCCGCATTTCTCAATGCCACCCTATACTGCTTTTTATAAAAAGGCATTTTTTGAGATTCTTCTATTTTTTCTTTTGCTTTAGGTTCCTCATATAATAATTTTTGTACTTTTCTACCTTTTATTATATGTTCTTCTACTAATGTTTCAACATCTTTATCCTCAACTTTTACATAAAAAGTGTTGTCAGGTAAAAATTTAACTATAGGTCCTTGCTCACAGAAACCAAAACAACCAGTTCTTACAACTTGAACTTCATCCTGTAAGTTTTTTTCTTTAAGAACTCTATTGAAATGGTCTAAAATATCGTTACTACCTGAGGAAGTACAACCTGTTCCACCACAGATTAGAACGTATTGATTGTATTTTGCCATTTGTGTCCCCCTCCTATTATTCAGCACTCTGATGTGTTTCGCCTATTATCGAGTCTTGTAATAATTCTCCATTTATTATATGTTTTTCTATTAAAGTTTCAGCTTTTTCAGCATCAATATGACCATAAAGAATACTTTCTTTATTTGGTTCAACTACTTCAACTGTAGGTTCGGCATGGCAGTATCCCATACATCCTGTTTGAACTACAACCACATGTTCAAGATTCTTTTTATCTATAGCTTCAACAAGAGCATTAAAAGTTTCTTTAGCACCAGCAGATATACCGCAAGTACCCATAGCAACTTTTAAAATAATTTTTTCTTTTTCATCAGCGGCATTTCTTATTTTCATGTTTTTTGTTGCTGTTTCTTTTAAATTCATCAAATCTTGTAAACTCTTTATTTTTGACATAATTAGACCTCCTTTAGATTAATCCTTGCTCTTTAGCTATTGCTTTATAATCTTCTATGAGCTTTGGTAGGTCATCTTTTTTAAGTCTACCATGAACTTTTTCTCCTATCATTACGACAGGTGCTAAGCCACAAGCTCCTACACATCTTACAGCATGAAGTGAAAATAAACCATTTGGTGTAGTTTCTCCTTCTTCGATACCCAAGAGTTTTTTGAATTCTGCAAAAATATCACCAGAACCTCTAACATAGCATGCAGTTCCAAGACAAACATTTATCGGGAATTTTCCTTTAGGTTTCATACTGAAAAAATTATAAAAGGTTACAACTCCATAAACTTGAGAAGCGTGGACCTTTAATTTTTTAGAGATCAACATCTGTGCCTCAATAGGTAAGTAACCGATAATACTTTGTGCCTTATGAAGAGCACGAATTAAATAACTACGTCTTTCTACTTCAGACATTTTTTCTAAACCTAGAGAATCTAAGTACTGTTCAACTTCTTTCAATTGTGTGTTCAATGTCTCAGACATCTTCTTCCCTCCCAATATATGATAAATTTACTCGTAATTGTATTTTTTTTCACAAGTTCACATAAAGTTAAAAAAATCTTATCAAACAAAGAATGTGAAATAGTTTCAGTTATAATTATATCGTAATAAAACTTAAACAAAATTAAGAAATAATAAAATTATTATTAAGTTTAAAAAGTGTCTGTATTATTTATTAATAAATACAGACACTTTGATTTTATCAAAAAAATATAAATAGGAACAAATTTAATTAAAAGCATATAAAGACATTTTAAAGTAAAAAATATTAATTACATGAATATTTCAATTGTATAGCTAATGATAAAAATTTCATGTATAAAAAGTTATTTATAAAGAATTTCCTTATTTCATAAAAAAATCTGAAAAAAATTTCATGTATTTTTGTCATTAAATAAGTTATCATATATTTCATCTATTTTTCTTTTTTCTTCTTCAAGATTAGTAAGTTTTTCTTTTGCTATTACTATAAAATCTAAAGATTTTTTATATAGTTCTAAACCTTTTTCAATGTCTAGTTCCTGGGTTGATTGAAAATATTCATTTATAGATTCTAAATTTTCAACTAATTTATTAAAACTCATTTTTTTCATGTCGCTTTTTTTTATATTTAATATATCATCCATTTTTTTCCTCCCAATTATTTATTTTATATATATTTGCAGAAACATTACCATCTTTAAAAATTATTTTAATTGAATCATTTTCCTTTAATTTTTTTGTTGAATTTATTATTTGATTTTCTTTTTTTATAAGAGCACCATCGCTTAAAAAAACACTAAAAGGACTATTTTTAGTAATATTTAAATAAATAGTATTTAAAAAATCTTTTTTTTGGTTAATTGATAAAAAACTTCCATTTTTTATGTCAATTATTTTATTATTCAAAGTTTTATTTATTTCTATTAAAATAGAATTTAAATAATTTTTTATAAATATATTTTTATTTTTAATAAAATAAGATTTATTAATCATTATTTTATTATCTATTACATTATATTGATATTTATAAAATTTTTTTATATATTCATTTATTTGATCTAACTTTTGATTTATTCTTGTACTAAAAAAATTTATATTTTGTATATTTAAATAATTTTTTTGATCTTTAAAAGAAGAATTGAAATAAATTTTTGAATTTAAAGAAGCTGTTTTTAATCTTTTTATATTTTCATTTATTTGATTTACAATATCTCTTGAAACTTCTGTAGGAGTTGAATAACTTTTCCATGAAACATAATCTGGTATCGATTTATCTTGTTCATGACCTATTCCAGTTAAGACAGGTATTTTTAGATTAAATTTGGCTATATAATATGCGAGTTCTTCATCATCAAAATACATTAAATCACTTTTAGAACCTCCACCTCTTATTATAACTACAATATCATATTTAATTTTTGTTTCTAAAATTTTATAGAATGAACCTATTATTCCTGGAACTGTTCCAGCACCTTGCATTGCGGAAGGATATAAATGAGTTATTGGAATCAATTCAGCATGATTTATGTTTTTTATAAAATCTCCATATCCAGCAGCTGTTGGACTTGAAATTATTGCGATTTTTTTAATAGGATCTAATGTTTTTAAATCATTTGTATTTTTATTTATTAATGATTTCATTTCTAATTTTTTTAATATTTTTAATTTATTTTTTTCTATTTCTGATTCACCAGCTGATTCAATTGAACTACCATGTAAAACAAATTTTGAGCTCATTTTCCAAAAATTTAATTTTCCTTTTATAACCCATTTTTTCCCAGATAACTCTGAATAATGTTTTAAGTTCAAATTTTTTAAAATATAAGGTACAAATTTTTCTGGAAAAAATACTGTTATAGAATAATTTGAATAACCTACTTTTTGAGATAATTCTATGTAAAGATCACCTCTTTTACTTACTTTAGAAGTTGTTATATCAGAAATAACTTCTATATTTAAATCTAATATAGAAGTATTTTTTATTATATTATTTATATAGTTTATTAATTGTTGAATATTTTCGAATTGCATATCTTTATTTTCCTGAAATAACAACTGTAAATTCACCTCTTATATTATCAACTTTTTTTAGTTTTTCTATAATATCACAAGTATTTCCTTTTAAAAATTCCTGATGGATTTTTGTCATTTCCCTTGCTATAAATATTTCTCTATTACCAAGTATTTCATTTATATCTATTAAAGTTTTTAAAATTCTATTTGGAGATTCAAAAAATATTAATATTTTTTCTTCTTCAACAAGAGTTCTAAAAAGTCTTCTTCTATTTTTATCTCTTGGTAAAAAGCCTAAAAAGACAAATTTTGACCCTGGTAATCCACTTGCTGCCAGAGCTGATATTGGGGCAGAAGGGCCTGGAATTATATCAACTTTTACATTATTTTCATAACATCTTTTTACTAGTAAATTTCCAGGATCTGATACTATAGGCATTCCAGCATCTGTAACTATAATTGTTTTTTCATTGTTTAATATAAAATTGAAAGCTGATTCAAGTTTTCTTTCTGCACTTGCTTGATTATATGTAAAAAGATTTTTATTTCCTAAATCAAAATGATTTATTATTTTTAAAGTAACTCTTTTATCTTCACATATTATATTATCAACTTCTTTCAATATCCTTAAAGCTCTATAACTAATGTCTTCAAGATTTCCAATGGGTGTACCTACAATTATTAATTCAGGCATAGCTATTCCTCCTTAAATTTCTTTATTAAATTTATATAATCGATATCAAAATTAGAAGCAAAATTGATATTTGAAAATTCTTTTAAATTAGTAACATCTTTCAAATAATTATAATCGTCCATTAGATAATTTTTTAAATAATCATCTAAATCTTTTATATAAATATTTTTTTCCTCTATTTCAAGAATATATTTTAAATTTTTTTTATAATTTAAAATATTGTCTATATTTTTTATTTCATCTAAAACAATTTCTGGATCTTCATTTAATATATATCTATATTTTGCAACACATTTCGAATTTGAAAGTTTTAAGTCATTAATTTTATCATTATTAATAATATTTTCTTTTTCAAATCTTTTTTCATCAGAAATATATTTTTTTTGATTATATATCCATATATCTTCATTTAAATTGAGTCTATAACGTTCATTTTTATCATTATAAAATTGAATTATCTTAATTTTTTTTATAGCCTTTCTTTTTAGGTTAAGAAATAAAAAATAATTTGTAAATATATATTTACGTTCTCGCTCTATCATAAAAAATTCACCACTTTTATAGATTTTATAGTATAATATATAGTATAATATATTATAACATTTTTCTTTTTTATTTCCTGTAAATATGGTATTATTAAAATATGGAAAAAGTGCTCATAGGAGGTAATAATATGGGAACTGATTTAAAAATAGTAACATTTAATCTTGGAAAAGAAAAGTTTGGTCTTGATATTATGAAGATCGATGCAGTAGCAGAATATGAAGAAGTTACAGAAATTCCAGATGTGGCAGATTATTTGGAAGGTGTTATAGACTTTAGAAAGAAAGAAGTTTTACCTTTAGTAAATTTAAGAAAAAAGTTCAAAATTCAGGATTTTTCTGACAAAACAAAGTGCAAAGTTATAGTAATAAAAATGGAGAGTAGAAAAATTGGGATGATGGTTGATGATGTTAAAGAAGTTAAAAGTATTAATTCTGAGTTAATAGAAGAAAAACCAGAAGTTGGTGGAATGCATAGAGTAAATTTTATATCTGGTATAGCAAGATTAGAAGATGAAATGCTTATAATATTAGATGTAGATAAACTTTTAACTACCGAAGAAAAACTATCTTTAGAACAAGTTGTTAATAATGTCTAATAAAAACATTTATATTATGGCGCGTTTTTTGCGCCATTGTTTTTTGTAAGGGGTGATTATTTGAGAGTAAAGAAATATTTAAAAGGATTTTTATTTTCTTTAATAATAACATTGAGTATAGTTACAATTCTTATGGGGTTAACTGGCTTGGAAGAAAATATAGAAAAATTAAGGACATTTCAAATAAAATATGCTTTTATTTCTATGTTTTTAATTTTTTTAAAATGGATCATTGAAACTATTATAATGAAAGTATCTTTATTTGATAATAAAAAAGATATAAATTATATAAAAACTTTTAAAATTACTATTTTAGGAAATTTTTTCAATTATTTAACACCATTTTTTACCGGTGGTCAACCTTTGCAGGTATATTATTTATCAAAAGAAGGAATAAGTCCGAGTGTTTCTACTGCTAGCATACTCTATAAATCTATGATTTTTCAAATAATAATGGCCTTATTTGGAGTGTCTGGAGCTATATACGCTTTTAACTTTTTAGATCTCAAGTCATTTTCTTTAGTCTTCATAGGTACTATATTTAATGGCTTTGTAGTATTTTTAATTCTTTTATTTTCATTAAATGAAGAACTATCAAAAAAAGTTGCTCAAAAAGTAACATTTTTTTTAAAAAAAATAAAAATTATAAAAAATCCCGAAAAAATAATGGATAAAATATTTATGAATATTGAAGAATTTATAAAATTTTTTAAAGAAAATTCAAAAAAAATTATACAATTTTTGATAGTCCTTTTTTTAAGTTCTTTACAACTCATGGCTTATGTTTTAACGATTGTTTTTATTTTAAAGGGATTTGGAGTGAATATAGATTTAGATTTGATTTTTAAAGGAATTATATTAGATATTGGAGCAGCAATAGTTCCAACACCGGGAACTGCTGGAGGTGCTGAAGGTTTTTACTATCTTATATTTTCTAATGATACAGATATATATACTATAAATTCAGCTGTGCTTATTTGGAGATTAACTACATACTACTTTGTATTATTCATAGGAGCATTAACTTTTGTATTTACACATTCTAAAAAAATAGGTGGGGATTAATATGGATGACTTTAGATATCATAAGATAGAAAAAAATTCTTTTGAGGGTTGGTATTATAAACTTTCTTTTAATGATGAAATTATTTCTATAATACCTGGTATATCAAAAAATGAAGAAGACCCTCATGCTTTTATTCAATACATAGATAAAGAAAAAAATGAATATATAAGATTTGATATTAAAGATTTTGAATATGATGAAAAAAGAGAAAGAATAGTTATAAAAGAAAATTCATTTTCAAAAGATAGATTAATATTAAATCTTGATGATATTAATATATTTTTGAATATATCAAAACAAATACCTTGGGGTAAAAATTTATTTACTAAATCTGCTATGGGACCATTTTCTTTTTTTAAAATGCAATGTAATCATGGAATAATAAACATGGGATCTAATTTTACAGGTACTAAAAATATGGAAATGATAAATGGTAAAATTTATATAGAAAAAGATTGGGGGGAATCATTTCCAAGTTCATGGATTTGGGTTCAATCTAATTTCAAATATGACAAAAATAGGTCGTTAACATTTTCTTATGCAAATGTTCCATTTTTAAAAAAAGCCTTTAAAGGACTTCTTGCCGCAGTATATTATGAAGATAAATTGATTAAATTTACTACTTATAACTTTTCTAAGATTAAATCTATAAAATATGATAAAAATAATTTAAAAATAGAAATATATAATAAAAAATATAAATTAATGTTAGATATAAAAATTGGAAGTTTTAAATTGTTAAAATCACCTAAAAATGGAAAAATGAGTCAAGAAATAAAAGAAAGCATAGATTCTGAACTGAATGCATATTTATACGATAAAGATAATAATTTGATTTTTGAAGATTCTGGAAAGACAGCATTAGAAATATATAATTATGAAGAATTAATATAAAATAATATAAAAGAGGATATCTAAAAAGATATCCTCTTTTTTGGTGCCGAGGGCGGGACTTGAACCCGCACGAGCTAAATCGCTCATATGGCCCTCAACCATACGTGTCTACCAATTCCACCACCTCGGCTAAACTCATCCGAAGATTATTATACATTAGAAAATAAGAAATGTCAATACCATTTATTTAATTTTATATGTATTAATTGTAATATTATAAATATCATCAGAAATTAGGCCTTTAATAGATTTTTTTTCTTTTATTCTTTTTCTTATCATGCTTGAAGATATATCAATTATTGGAGAAGAAAGTTCGATATGTTCGAAATTCTTATGTTTAAAACCTCTTCTGTCAAAGAATCTTGGATAAACTATTAATTTTGAAAAAGATAATATTTTTTCATATTCAAACCATTTATCAAAATTCATATAAGAATCTTCTCCGATTAAAAGGTTTAAATTAGTATCGAAATCTTTTAAATAATCTAAAGTTCTTACAGTATAAGAAGGTTTTTTTAATTTATTTTCTAAATCTGAAACTTCAAAATATTTAGATTTAAAAGTCTTTTTGCACATATCAAATCTTTTTTGAAATGAAGCGATTGAATTAGATTCTTTATGTGGAGGTATACTTGCCGGAAGTATTAAAAATTTATCTGGTTTGAATTTATCATATGCAAATTCAGCGATTATTTTATGAGCAATATGAGGAGGATTAAAAGATCCTCCAAATATGATAATCATTTTATTACCTTAAGGTATATATTCAAATGCAAAATTTCCAACATAGACGGTATCCCCTTCTTTTAAACCTTCAATAGCTAAGAATTTACTTAAACCAGAACTTTCTAATGTATTTAAAATTTTAACTCTTGCATCTTTTTGCTCTATATCATATTTAGATAAAAGCTTTTCTACGCCAGTTCCTGTTATTTCATAAACATCTTCACTCCATCTTATAATTTCAAATTTAATATAATCTATATTATCAAGTCTTACTGGATCTATTTTTAATTTAATTCTATCAGAATTTTTTTTAAGCATTTTTTCAATTTTTCTTGTATATTCCATTCTTTGAGGTTCTATCATTGTCCACATTTCTCCAATTGCTTTATCAAGATTGGTTTTTGTATAAGCAGAAATTGGATGTATTTTTTTACCTGTAGTCTTTTCGAATTCAGATATGTTTTTATTTAAAGTTTCTTGATCTATTAAATCACATTTATTTCCAAAGATTATTTCTTTTTTATTTGCGAGAGTTTCCGAATATTTTTTTAATTCATTCCTTATTTTATAATAATCATCAACTGGATCTCTGCCTTCAAACTTTGCAATATCTATTATATGAATTATTGCATAACATCTCTCAATATGTCTCAAAAATCTATCTCCAAGACCAGTACCATTATGAGCACCTTCTATTAATCCAGGAATATCTGCAACAACAAATGATTTTCCAATATCAACTTTCACAACTCCAAGATTAGGTTTTAAAGTTGTAAAATGATAATTGGCAATTTTAGGTTTAGCTTTTGAAATTCTTGATATTAAAGTAGATTTTCCAACATTAGGAAATCCAACAATTCCTATATCGGCAATTAATTTTAATACGAGTTTTAATTCTATTTCTTCTCCTTTTATACCTTTTTCAGAGATTCTTGGGGCTTGAAGTGATGAATTCATGAATTTTACATTTCCTCTACCACCTTTACCGCCCCTTGCAACAACCACAATTTGATTAGGATATTTTAAATCAGCTATCATATCTTCAGAATTTTTATCATATATTATAGTTCCTACGGGAACTTCTATGATTAAATTATTTCCATTTTTTCCATATTGCTTTTTTGCTTTTCCATTTTCTCCATCTTCGGCAATAAATTTTCTTTTATGTTTAAAATCTACAAGAGTATTTTTAGTTAATGTTGATTTTATTATTACACTTGCACCATCACCACCATCACCACCATCAGGACCACCTTTTGGTACATACTTTTCTCTCCTGAAACTTACTATTCCATCTCCACCTTTACCTGCAATAACTTTTATGCTAACTTCATCTAAAAAATCGCCTGTCATTTATTTCACCTCATTATTTTTCATTAAATAGTTTATTTATAGAATCTTTATCAAGACCAAACTCTTCATTTTCAATATTTCCAAAGGGTTCTACATGTATTATTATATCTTTTATATAAGGATTATATTCTTTAATTTCTTTTTCGAGTTTAAAAGTAAGTTTATTAGCTTCTTTAATTATCATATTAGGATTTACTTCTATATGAAACTCTAAAAAATAAACAAAACCTGATTTTCTAACTCTTATTTTATGAGGATTTTGTATTTCAGAATATTCATCACATATATTTATTATCATTTTATAAATATCACCAAGTTCTTTAGAACCATCCATTAATTCATCAGAAGTTTCTATAAACATTTCAATTCCAACTTTAAAAATTATAATAGAAACAAAAATTGCAATTACAGAATCTATCCAAGGTATTCCAGTGAAGTAAAAAATCAATATTCCTATAAATACAGCTAATGATGTAAATATATCATTTCTCATGTTCAAGGCATCTGCAATAAATGAAGATGAATTTATTTTTTTCCCTATTTTTAATTTATAATTATATAACAAATACTTAATTATAACAGAAATAGCTGCAACTAACAAAACCCATAAAGGGTTTTCTATAGTTTTGTTTCCGCTTAATAGATTTTTTATAGCTGATACAAGAACTTGATATCCAGCAAATAATACTATTATAGATAAAATTTTTGTAGTAATTGTTTCTGCTCTTTCATGACCATAAGGATGAGAAAAGTCTGCTGGTTTATTTGATATTTTTGCAGCAATTAAAGTTAAAAAAGAAGTAATTATATCTGTTGATGTATCTATGCCATCAGCAATTATAGCTAAACTTCCACTTAATATACCTATAGAGAATTTGAGTAAAGCTAACATTAAATTTCCAATTATTCCGACATAAGAACCTTTTTTAGCTAATTCACCTCTTTCTTCAGAACTTATAAAGTCTTTCATCAAAATCTCTCCTTTAAAGTTTTTTAAATATTCATAATCAAAGGGATTATATTTATTACAGGTTCTTCATAAGGATGTACTTTTTTAATATTTTCAACAGTTTTTTCTAAAAATTCTTTTTTGCATATACATTCTATTTTTATTTCTTCTTGAATAGATAATTCATTTATTTTACCAATATAAGGATTTGTTCCTTCTAAAGGACGCCACATGCCTATGACTTTTGAATAAGATATACAACTGTCATAATTTCCTGCTTTTGCTGCCCCTGTTTCATTTAAACTTTTTAATATAATATCTAAAAAACCTTCTGGAATAAATATTTCGAGTTTAAAAAAATTAAAATTCATAAAAAATCTCCTTTAAAAAAGTTTTATACAATATATTTTAATAGAATATAATTATAATTTCATTAAATTTATAATAAAAAATAAAAGTAATTATTTTGTATTTTAAAATAATTGAGGTATAATTTAAGAAGGAGGTGTTGATATGTTTGTTCCTATCACAAAAGATTCATATGTTTCAGCTGAAAGAGTACATTCAGTCGTTCCTCAGGAATTTATACAATTCAGAAGAATTAAAAAAATTTTTCAAGGAAATGATGTTTTAACTGAAGAAGAACATAGAAATGATGATGACCATATAAAAGGTACAACAAGTTTGATAGATATAACTTATGGTAGAAGTGTTGAAACCGTTATATATATGGATAGTGGACAGATTATACTAACATCTGTCGATACACAAAAAGTTATAGATAAAATAAGACATAGTAGATGAAAAACAAGGAGGTCATTATATGAGTATACCAATGCCAGTAGTTATTGAAAGTGATGGGAGATATGAGAGATCTTATGATATATATTCAAGACTTTTAAAAGATAGAATATTATTTCTTGGTACTGAAGTTAATGATACAGTTGCGAATGTTATAATAGCTCAGTTGCTTTTTTTAGAGTCACAAGATCCTGAGAAAGATATATATCTTTATATAAATTCACCTGGTGGATCTGTAACAGCTGGATTAGCCATATATGATACAATGCAATACATAAAACCTGATGTATCAACGATATGTACAGGACAAGCAGCTTCTATGGGTGCTGTATTACTCACAGCTGGAGCTAAAGGCAAAAGATTTTCTCTTCCACATTCAAGAATAATGATTCATCAACCTTGGGGTGGAACTCAGGGAACAGCAATGGATATAGAAATACAAACTAAAGAGATTTTGAGATTGAAACATGAATTAAATACTATATTATCAAATCATTCGGGTCAACCATATGAAAAAATTGTTAAAGATACTGAAAGAGATTTCTTCATGTCCGGAGATGATGCGGTAGAATATGGTCTTATAGATAAAGTAATAAATACAAAATCAGAAACACAAAAATAATCAAATAAATCGGGCGCTAAATGCGCCCTTATTTTTTGTATAGGAGCATTCCTGAAATAAAAAAAGAAAGAGGTTGAAAAAAAAGGAACCTCCCCGTAAAATAAAAGTGTAACAAGAATCCATCAAATATTTTACAAAGGAGGAACCTAAATGAATTATACACAAAATAATAAAATAAAACAAGTGGATGAAAAAACATTAGTAGTGGGAGTAGATATAGCAA
>NZ_QGGI01000026.1 GCF_003148465.1 Oceanotoga teriensis | reverse complement strand
TGTGTTAGGCGCGCCGCCAGCGTTCACCCTGAGCCAGGATCAAACCCTTCATCCTTATGGTTTGTCCTTCTTCAGTTCTTTCTCTGACGTCTTTTTCTTCCTTACCTTATTGGCTTTCTTCTATCCACTTTTCAAATAGCTTTTATTCCTTGCTTAACTGTGTTTAATAATATCATATTATTTTTATTCTGTCAATTTCTTTTGTTTGAACTATTCCTTAATTATTCGTTAATCCATTTGTTTATATTTTTAAATATACTTTAAACTCATTATTATTACAAGGAATATTAATTGATATAATAAAGAGTTTTCTAATGTAAAAAATTTTATATTTCTGAATTTTTTTTCAAATGATATTATTTTTTTATTACATATTTTTTCTAAAATTATATATAATATAGTTCCAACAAAGAAGTATATATAAGGTGATATTTCTATACTTTTATATTCAAATATTTTATTTGAATATATATATGTCAAAAAAAACATTACAATATAATTAATTATATATTTAAAATTTATATCTTTTTTTATTTTAAATTTCTTTAATACTTTTATCATATACATTCCAGATATTAATACATTAATATTTAAAAATAAAAAATTTGGAAGTGATTTTTTTATAAAATAGAACATCGAAGGATATACTCCAGAAAGACTCATAAATAATATTATCATTAATATATATATATCTATAGAAATAAAACTTCCATTTAATTTTGTTAATGATTTAGTTTTTTCTTTTTCATATATATCTTCAAATATAAAAAATAATATACCTTTACTGAACATATGATAAATTATAAAATAAATAAAGAGATCTTTATTTATTAATATTATAAGTAATCCATAACTCATATTTGTCATTGTAGAAAAAGCAAGCATTTTTTTTATGTCATCCTCAAATAATGTAAATATTGAAGAAATCGTAGCTGTTATTAAAGAATAATAAATTATTATATTATTTATTTTTGTATCTATTGACGGAGATATTAAATATATTGTATATAAACCTATTTTTACAATTAATCCAGATAATAGAGGAGATATTCCTTTTATAGCTTCTGAATGTGCATCAGGTAACCAACCAGATAATAATATTCCTCCAGATTTAATTAATAATGAAAATGTTATTAATATATATGGTATTGTATCAATACCTTTTTCTAAATTATATGGAAGATTTAATGTTCCACTTTTCATATATATTATTCCTACCCCAATCAAATAAAATTGTAAGGCTATTGTACTCATAAACATATATTTCATAGATGCCCATATTCTTTTTGTATTTCTATCCATGGCTATTAATAAAAATATTATTATAGATATTAATTCTATATGCACATATATATTAAAAAAATCTCTACTCATAAAAAAACTATTTATACTTCCATATAAAACTAAAAAAAATAGGTTGAACTCTTTTTTATAAATATCTTTAACTCTAAAAAATATTAGTATAAAAAATAATAAAACTGATAATAATAAAATCCTTATTTCAGCATTAAAAACAAATTCTATGCCTCTTATAAAATCATAATTACCTGGAGTAAAATTCCCAGGTTTTGAACTCATTATTATAAAAAAATTATAGATAAAACTTATATAAACAGGAATATTTTTATATTTTGATTTTATTAAGTAACATATTATTCCTGCAGATATTGGTATTAAAGCTAAAGTTAAATACATACTCATCCCCTACTTATTTTATCTTCTATTTCATCTATAAGATGTGTTTTTATTTTATTAGATAAAATCATTATAAATACAAGCATTAAAGAAAGATTTGCAAAACCTATAACTACTACTGTCAATAAAAAAGAATGTATCAAAGGATCTGAATATTTATCAATATTCAAAGTGATTATTGGAGATAATCCTTTGTATGCAATGGAAACAAAAAACAAAACATTTCCAGATTGGAATACTCCAAGATTTATAAGTTTTAATATCATATCTCTTTTTATTATAGTTCCAATAAGTCCTATTGCAGAAATAATTAGTGAAAGTATAATGTATATATGCATTATATAGTCCCCCTATGCTTTATAAACTTATACAGAATTGTCCATGTACCAGCAAATACTTCAAATGCTATTAAAATATTCAATAACATAGCTCCACCACCACTGAATAATTCTCCTGGATTACCTTTTAATGGAATATTAGAAAAAAAAGCCCCATTCCAAAAATATCCCAATAATCCATATAAAGCTATGATCAATGGAACTAATATTTTTACTTTTTCTATTTTGGATTTTATAAATATTTTTTCTATTTCATCTATAGGTTTAACAAAAGAAACTCCTATAAGTCCAGTTCCGAGTATTACTCCAGCAGTAAATCCACCTCCAGGGCCTAAATGACCTGTAACAGATATATATAATGTTACTAAAACTATTATTTGAAATAGTATTGGAGTTATTATTTTAACAACTATGCTATTTTCTTCAACAGAAATATTATTTTGTTCTGGAAGCTTTTCCATATAAAAAGATATTCCTATTACTGATAAAGTGAAAACAAGTACTTCAAAAAAAGTATCTATCAGTCTATAATCTAGTACTATAGCTGATACCATATTTATAGATCCATTTTCATTTATTATATCTTGAGGTTTAAAAACAGGATTATATATTTCATTTATATTTAAAATTTCAATACTGAGAATAGAAATTAATATAATTATACTTAATACGGTGATCATTTTTTTTATCATCCTATGTATCTCCTTATAAGTTCATTATATTTTTTTTCATCTTTCTTTATTTGACTTATATATTCATTAAATTCATTGGCCAAAAATTCATCTTTTTTATTAAATGCTACTTTATAACCAGTTTTATGAAGTTCAAGTAATTCTTTTTCATCAAATTTCTTACCCAGTAAAAATAAATATTTTAATCTGACTAAATCTATTATAAAGTTTTCTTCTAATTCTTCAACAGGGTATATATTTTGATTTTTATTTTTCAATATTATTCCAATAGGACTTTTTAAACCTTTTCCTGATTTTAATATCTTTGTAGGAAGTATTTCTTTTGAAAATGTTATTCCATCAACTTCTATTAAAGGGCAAATACCTCCTATAAGTATATCTCCATAATCTTTTAGTTCCATAAGTGGTTTTTTTGTTTTAATTTTTATAAAATTAGCTTCTAATCCTTTTTCATCAAGAAATTCTTTTATAAGATTATATTCAAATCCTCTCAATTCATCATTTATTTCTTCTATCATATATGGTGTTTCTAAATATAAAACTTTTATTTTAGCTACTTTTTTTATAGCTATTAAATATATAAAAAATATGAAAGCAGATCCAACAGTTATTTCTACTAAAGCCACATCCGGAGCATTCATTAAAAAAAAGATCCCTGATATTGCAGCACCGAATATTCCATAGGCTATTAAAGCATTTAAATTGTTATTTTGAAATAAAATATATATTGAAATTATTATCAATATAATAAAAAAGCCGTATATCATTAATATCATTTCTTATTCCCCCTGACTTTTATATCACTTTTTGAAGCTCCAAAAGCTAAAAGATGCGATATAACGGGAGAAGTTATTAATAAAAGTATTGAAATTATTATCAGTTTAGAGATATGTTCCGGATTTTTTATCATTAAAGATATTAAAATGGTAAAAATTCCCACTGTATCAGAAATTCCAACAGCTTGGATTCTTGAATAAAAATCTTTCATTCTTATCATTCCATACGTACCAATTATTATTAATATCATTCCTAAATAGAAAAGTATATTAGATATCATTTTTTCTTACCACCTTTTTGTAAAAAACGTGTGGTTATCAATATTCCAAAAATATTTAATAAAAGAAAAACTATTATCATATCCAAAAGAAAAAATTGTTTTGATTCAAATATATATATTAACATTATTAAAATCACTTTTGATGAAAATGAACTATATGCCAATAAACGGTCCCACTGTGTGGGGCCGTTTATTAATTTATATACTGTTATTATTAATGATAACATTAAAAATATTTGTATTATGTTGTTCAAAATAACTCTCCTTCCCAAACATCTTTTTTAGAATGTGCTTCTTCTTCGCTCGACGCTATTTTATGTATTAATAAATAATCATCAAACTCATCTACAAATAATGTCCCTGGAGTAAGAGTTATGCTATTTGATATAGCAACTTTTTGAGATTTACTTTTATTCTTTACTTTATATGAAACTAATCCAGAATGATTTTTCTTAAATATTAAAGGTAAAAACGTTATTGTTGATTTATACATATTCAATATTGTACCTAAAGAAGATATAAATATTTCTACTGTTCCTTTTATTTTTTTATCAAAAAATATATTTGTTATATATTCAGTAAAAAGAACAAATATTATTCCCATTATTATAGAAAAATCAGAAAAATCATTCATCATAATCATCCATATTAAAAAAAGAAATATACTAAGCATTATTTTATAACTTTTCTCCTATAAAATTAGATACTTTTTTCATAAGTTCTTCAATATTATCAGTTTTGTAGCTAAAACCAGCTGCTTTTTTGTGACCACCACCACCAAAATGAACAGCAACTTCTGATACATCAAACCATGATTTAGATCTCATGGATATATGATATTCATTATCTTTTGCTTGATTATACATTATAGCAACTTCAACACCTCTTAAAGATCTCAGATCCCCAACAAAAGGAGGTGTGTCTTTTTGCTCTATTCCATATTTATTTAACATTTCTAAACTTACTGTGGAATAAGCAAGCTTATTATCAAATTCAAATCTCATTTCTTCTAATACATCTTTCATTAATTTTATATGTTCTATTGGTTTATTTTCAAGAATTTGATTAGTTATTTTATTTAAATTTGCACCTTTATCAACTAAATAAGCTGCATCTGTGAATACCTTAGAATTTGTATTAGAATATTTAAAAAAGCCTGTATCTGTTGCTATACCTAATAAGTTTATGGTTGCAAGTTCTTCATCATATTCTACATTTAATTCTTTGAGCACCTCAAGAACTAATTGAGCAGCTGATGCAGATTCTGGAACAACCCAATTAATATTGCCATAATTTAAATTTGTTGCATGATGATCTATAACGATTACTCTTTTATATTCAAAAAGGTCCTGTACTCTTCCTACTCTATCAGGTGAAGATGCATCTACTATTATTATCAAGTCTGCAGGATTGTTTTTAGCACAGTCAAAATCTCTAACACATTTATTTATAGCTTCAAATCCAGATAAGTATTCTGGAATTTCATCATCTATTACTCCTACAACTTTTTTGCCTATTTTTTCTAATCCCATAACCATAGAAGTGACAGAACTCAAATCATCTCCATCAGGCATTATATGACCTGCAACTAATATTGTATCTGCATTTTTTATTTCATTTATTATTTCCTTTATCAAAATTAATTCCTCCTCTTTAAAATAGCTTTATTGCATTTTTTACAACTTGTTCAAATTGTGGTTTTATCTTATCTGCAATCTGTATAACTTCAGAATGATTTAATTTTTTTGGTAATATTCCACTGGCCATGTTTGTTACAGCTGAGAAAGCTATAACATTTATTTCAGCATGATTTGCTGCAATTATTTCTGGCATGGTTGACATTCCTACAAGATCGGCATGAAATTTTTCAAACATTTTTATTTCCGCCGGAGTTTCATAATTAGGGCCTAAATACCAAGCATATGTGCCTTTTTTTATACTTATATTATCTTTTTCAGCACATTCCTTTATAACTCTATTAGCCCAATTAATATCTATTGGTTCAGCCATAGGTACAAATCTTTGACCCAACTCTTCATAATTAGGTCCTATCAACGGATTTCTAAATGATACATTTATATAATCAGTATTAGCAACTATATCCCCAGGATTAAATGTCCTATTTATTCCACCAGAAGCATTCGTTAAAATCAATCCTTTAATTCCAAGATTTTTCATGACATATATTGGAAAAGTTATTTTTTTTATATCTAATCCCTCATATGCATGAAATCTTCCTTTTAATGCAACAACTGAAACTCCATCCAATTTTCCAAGGACTAATTTTCCATCATGTCCTTTTACTGTTGAAGTTGGGAAAAAAGGTATTTCATCATAATTAAACTCTTTTTTTTCTTCAATTTTATCTGCTATATAACCTAAACCAGAACCAAGTATTAATCCTATAATAGGTTTTTTGTCGGTTTTGTCTTTTATATATTGCGAGGCTTTTTCTACTTTAGTCAACATTTTTATACCTCCTTTTATTCTACTATTATCATTTTAGCATCTTCAATTGAAATTATTAAAAGTTTTGAATTTAAATTTATTTCTAAACTATTTTCGTTTTTTTCTTTTACAGATACACTCATCCCAGGATATATACCCATTTTAAATATTTTTTCTTTCATATCTTGATCACCGGATATATCCAAAATTTCAACTTCTTCTTCTATTTCTATTTCATCAAGCGTTGTTCTAAAAATATGCGGTAATTGAGATTTATATTTTTTTGTAAAATCTTGAAGCTTTTTATATTCTATTGGGTTTCTTTTTAAAAATATCAATAAAGATTCTAAAGACACAAAAAAGTTTTCTGTCATATGATGTTCAACACCACAAGCTAATTTATATGCTTCTTCTTTAGATAAATTAAGCATATTTACAAAAAAATCTACAAGAGTTATATATTTTCTATAAACTCTTTCCGCTTCAGAAAGTCCTTTATCTGTTAAATCTATATATCCATATTTTTCATGAGTTACATATCCAAGTTTTTCAAGCTTTTTTATAGCCTCAACAGTAGAAGCATCTCTAACTTCAAGCATTTTAGAAATTTCTTTTATTCTTGGTATTTTTCCATCTATATGTAATATATAGACTACTCTTAAATAATTTTCAAGACTTTCAGAAATATTCTTTTTCATATAATCTACTCCTTAAAGACTTTTAATATGTATTTGTTTTCTTGTTTCAGATCAATTAAGCATTCACCAATTTGAATTAAAGGTTGAAGTTCATTTGTTTCTCTTGCAGCCACAACAGTTCCAACTGAATAGTCATTTAACATTACTTTTGTACCAGGAGGATATAATCCAATAATTTTTATAAATACTGATACTATATCTTTATCAAATATCTTTTCAACATTTTGTATTATAAAAGAAATTGTTTCATAATTATTCCAAGGTTTTTTATAACTTCTTTTTGAAGTTAAAGCATCATAAACATCAGCTATAGTTATTATTCTCGCTACGAGAGGAATTTCTAAATCGCTTTTGTTATACAAATAACCTCTTCCATCAAATTTTTCATGATGATATAATATCCCACCGAGGACATCTTCATCAATTATTTTATTTTTTAATGCAATTTCATAACCATATCTAACATGATTTTTTATAATTCTAAACTCCTCATCATTTAATTTATTTGGAGAGTTTAAAATTTCATTAGATATTTTTGTTTTGCCTATATCATGAATTAAGGCAGAAAAAGAAACTTTTCTCACCATTTTCTCTCTAAGCCCCATATTTCTTGCTATTAAAGTTGCAACAACACATACATTCAAAGAATGAGTATAAGTATATTCATCATATTCTTGTAATTTTTTTAAAGGTAAATATATTAAATTTTCTTTATTTTTAATCATTTTTTTTGATATGTTATCCGAAATTTCTTTTAGTTTTTTTTTATCAAAATATTTATTTCTTTCGAGTCTTGTTAATTCATTTTTTATTTCATAATACCCTTCATTTAATTGTTCTTCATCAAGAATAGCCATATCATAAGCTTTATTTTCATATACAGGTATAACAAAAATACCATTAGCTAAAATGGTATTTTTGATTCTTTCATTTATTATTATACCTTTTTCTAAATTTAAATATGGTATATCAACAGCTAATATGTATTTAAAGGGATTTATTTTTTCAACATTTCGAAACTCATTCACCTTTTAAAACCTCTTTTATAAATATACCAGTTTCAGATCCAGTTTCTATTCTTTCACCATCCATTTCAACGACGGGGAACACTGTTGCACGTCCTTTTTTTACAACTATAGCTTTTTTATTATTATTTAAAAGAACAGTTGTACCTGTTGGATATAATCCAGTTATAGAAAAAAATGTACTCACATAATATGGATCGAACATCTTTCCAGACTGCTTTAAAAGGAAACTTATTGCTTCATATGGATTTTTTCCAGATTCTATCATTGAATCATAAGCATCTCCAACTTGAAGTATTCTTACCAAAGGATTTATTCTCTCCCCAGATAATCTCATAAATATTCCTTTTCCATCATATCTTTCATGATGTTCAAGTATTGCATCTATTGCTTCTTTAGATATATTATCTTTAAAATTTTTCATAGCTTTGTATCCAGATATTAAATGTGATTTTACAGTTTTATTTTCAAGATCTTCATAGTCATTTATAACTCTTTCTCCTAAAAAAGAATATCCTATATCATGTAAAAGACTTGCTTTTAAAAGTTGAAATGTAAATACATAAGGCATCTTTAAATTTACAGAGATTATTGAAGATATAATCGCCGTATTTATAGAATGTGCTGTTAAAGCTTCATCACCTATTGCATGAAAAAGATTTAAAACTATATTTTCTTCTTCAACAAAAGTTGAGTATATATCTTTTACTAATGTATTTAATTCTTCTGAGTTTTCATTCAATTTTGTTATATCTTTTACTTTTTCGAATTGATTAGTCCATGACTCATATTTTTGTTTTTCAACTACTGGAGGTATTTCTTTAAATATTATCTTTATATCTTTATCCATTTGAAAATCGTCTTCATCATAAACATATACCATTTTTATAGAATAATTTTTTAATTGTTGTATATCATGAGCAGTTAGAACTGTTCCTTCTGATAATAATATAATAGAATTTTTTGTAACATCCTCAGCAATTACATAACCTGGTTGTAAATCAGAAAATAAAACCTTTCTCATAATAAGTCCCCTCCATAATTAACCCTTTATTCGGGATTTAACATAGATGTATATCTATTAGAAGAAAATATAATATTTGAAGCTTCAATAACATCTTCCATTTGTACTTTTTGGATTTTTTCAACAATTTCATCTATATTTACAATTCTTCCATAAGTTAAATAAGAATCCAATGTGTTCATTCCAAGTGCTACATTACTTTCAATGTCTATAGTTAATCTACCTATTAATCTTTTTTTACCATAATTAAACCACTCATTTAAATCTTTTCTATCACTAAAATTATATATGGTTTCACTTAATCTATCATTATAATTTTTTATATTCTCAGATGTAGTAGCAGCAAATATCAAAAATAATCCATTTTCTCTATAGGCATTGTAATCCGTAGCAATCTCATATACTAATCCTTCTTCTTCTCTTATTTTATTGAATAAAAGAGAACTCATCCCACTTCCTAATAAAGTGTTCAATATGAGACTTGGATAATAATATTCACTTTTTTTATTTGGAGCTTTAAATGCATTTATTATATAATTTTGAGATAATTCTTTCTTTGTCTTTTTTATTAATATATCTTCTTTTTTTAATATCGGACTTTTAAAGTCATTATTAATACCAGACTCTCCAATATTCATCTCTTTAAATTTTTTCAATATTTTTTCTTCATCAAATCCTCCAGAAACTACAACTATTGTATTTGAAGGATTATAATGTTTTTTGTAATAAGGATAAAGTTTTCTATTATTTAATTCTCTAACGGTATGCTTATATCCTATAACAGGTCTTGCAAAATCTTCATCGAAAATATTTTTAGAAAGATTTTCAAAAGTTAAATCTACTGGATCATCTTCATACATTGCAATTTCTTCAAGTATTACATTTCTTTCTTTTTCTATGTCTTCATCTATGAGCGTAGCATTAAAAGTTATATCGGAAAGTATATCTATAGCTGTTTCTATTTCTATACTTGGAACTTTTGAGTAAAAAACTGTCATGTTTCTTGTAGTAAAAGCATTTAAACTTCCACCAACTTCTTCAAGAGGTTTTTTTATCATTATATTATTTCTATTTTTAGTTTTTCTAAAAACTGTGTGTTCTATAAAATGAGATATTCCAGCTATTTCTTCTTTTTCATGAGAAGAACCTGTTTTTACACAGTACATAACAGCAGCACTTCTCATAGTCTTTCTTGGGAGAAGTATAACATCCATGCCATTTTTCATTTTATGTAAACTGTACAAAATTAATTACCCCCATTTTCTTTTTCTATATCTTTATCTTTTTTTTCATCATTATTTGAATCATTTTTATCATTTGAAGTTTTCTCTGGTCTTGGAGCACGTTTAGGTTTTTCATATCCTTCTTCTTTTAATTGGAATTTAGATTGAGATTCTATACTTATTACTTCTACATTTATTTTATCATCAATTTTTAATTCAGTTGGTTTTTTTGACATATTTGAAATATGTAATAATCCTGATTTTCCAGGCAAAACTTCCACAAAAACTCCGTATTTTTCTACTCTTTTTATTTTTCCTTCATATACTTTTCCTTTTTCTATTTCAGATACGAGACCTGTTATATATTTTATTGCTTTATCTACCATATCTTCAGCCATACCACTAACTTTAACAATTCCTTCATCATCAATGGATGTCTCTGTATTATATGTCTCATTTATTTTCTTTATTATTCTTCCACCAGGTCCAATGACATCTCCAATTTTGTTTACTGGTATTGTAATAGTTTTTATTTTAGGTACAAATGGAGAAAGTTCTGGTCTTGGTTCAGATATAGCATCATACATTAAATTTAATATTTTTAATCTTGCAATTTTAGCTCTATCAAGAGCTTCACGCATTATTTCTTCATTTACTTTATCAACTTTTACATCCATCTGAAAAGCTGTTATTCCTTCTCTCGTTCCAGTAACTTTAAAATCCATATCTCCTAAATGATCTTCAATTCCAAGAATATCAGTTAACACTACATTTTTATCTTCTTCAAATATTAAACCCATGGCAACACCAGCAACATGTTTTTTTAGAGGTATTCCGGCATCCATCATGGACAAAGAAGCTGAACATACTGTAGCCATAGAAGATGAACCATTTGATTCTAATATTTCAGATACAACTCTTATTGTATATGGAAATTCAGATTCTGAAGGTATTAAATTTTTATGTGATCTTTCTGCAAGATGACCATGACCTATCTCTCTTCTTCCTGGGCCTCTTAAAGGTCTTACTTCTCCAGTTGAAAATGGTGGAAAATTATAATGTAACATAAATCTTTTATCTTCGTCAGAAAAAATAGTATCAACCATTTGAACATCCATAGGTGCTCCAAGTGTTGTTATTCCTAAAGATTGAGTCTCTCCTCTAGTAAAGAGTGCAGAACCATGAACTCTTGGAATGACTCCTATTTCACATGTAATAGGTCTTATTTCGTCTATCTTTCTTCCATCGGCTCTTTTATTATCATCTACTATAGATCTTCTCATGAGTTTCTTAAATATTTCTTCATAAGTTTCTTTTAAATAACTTTTCTTTTCAAGATAAAATTCTTCTGTCCATTTATCAAGATATAATTCTTCAAACTTTTCAAATACTGAATCCTTGAATTCCTTTAGTTTTTTATCTTTATTTTTTTTACCTTCTACCATAAGCGCTTCAAAAAGAGTTTCTTTATTTATTAAAGATTTAAAATCATTTATAAACTCTTCAGGATATTCTGGCACTTCAACTTCCCATTTTTCTATATTAAATTCAGATATAATTTCTTCTTGAATAGATATTATTTCTTTTATAGCCTTATGAGAAAAATTCAATGCTTCAACCATAATTTCTTCACTAACTTCATGTGCTTCTCCTTCAACCATTGTAATAGCTTCTTTTGAACCAGCAACAACTATGTCTATTTCTGATTTTGAAAGTTGTTCTTGAGTTGGAAAAGCTATATATTCTCCATCAATCAATCCTACTCTAACACCAGCTACAACACCGTTAAAAGGTATTGGAGATATATTCAAAGCAAGAGAAGCTGCTGCTATACTCCAAGTTTCAATAGAATCATCATTTAACATAGAAAAAACAGTTGATATTACCTGTATTTCATTATGAAAATCCTTTGGAAATAAAGGCCTTATAGGTCTATCTATAAGTCTTGAAGATAAAATAGCTTCTTCAGATGGTCTTCCTTCTCTTTTAACGAATCCACCAGGAATTTTTCCTATTGCATAAAATTTTTCTTTAAAATCTACTGTTAAAGGTAAAAAATCTGTTCCTGGTTTAGCAGTTTCAGATGCATTAACGGTTAATAATATTGTAGATTCGTTAAAAGTCAACAAGATAGAACCATGTGATTGTTTAGCCATTTTTCCATTTTCGATTCTAAGTTTTCTTCCGAATATTTCTTTTTCCCAAAATTTCATTCATTTCACCTCTCTGTATTAATTCATTTCATTATATTCTACCATATTTTATTGATTTTAATAACAAAAAAGCAGGGTTATTCTACCCCGCTTTGATTATCCTCTTATTTGAAGTTTTTTTATCATTTCTTGATATAATTCTGGTTTTTCCTTTTTCAAGTATTTAAGCATCTTTCTTCTCTTTCCAACCATTGACATCAAACCTCTTCTTGAATGAAAATCCTTAGGATGTTTTTTTAAATGATCGGTTATATGTTTTATCCTTGCAGAAAGAATAGCAACTTGAACTTCAACAGATCCCGTATCCTTTTGATTAATTTTAAATTCTTCTATAAGTTCTTTCTTATAGTCTTGTTCTAATCCTCTAGCCATCTTAATATCACTCCCAAATTTTATTCCTAAAACCAAGTAAAGGGTATTTAATCCACTAAACTGAGTAAAGGTAATATAATTATACAATATTTTATAATAAAGTGTCAATGAACTTTATGTTATAATTATAGTAATAACTTTTATTGTTTGAGGTGTATTTATGAATATTTCTATTTTTTCTTTTTTATTTAAAGATGTAGATTTTTTTAAAATGGCTTATGATATTAGAAAAAAAGTCTTTATCGAAGAACAAAATGTACCACCAAATCTTGAATTAGACGGTTTAGATGCAGGTTGTATTCACTATGTTCTTATACATGACGAAAATCCTGTTTGTACTGCAAGAGTAAGATATTTAAATAGTTCTGAAGTTAAACTCGAACGTGTTGCAACTATATATGAATTCAGAAAAAAAGGTCTCGGGAAAGAACTTATTAACTATATTGAAAGTGATTTATTGAAAAGAAAAGTAAAAAAGATAACTTTGAATTCTCAACTTTCTGCAAAAAAATTTTATGAAAAATTGGGTTATAAATCTATTTCAGATATTTTTTTAGAAGCTGGAATTGAACATTTAAAAATGGAAAAATATTTATAAAGTTACCTTATTTACATTTATTTAATTGAATTATTTTTTTTTGATGTTATAATCTGTACGAAGTTAATATGTTTGTAAGAACGGAGGAGCACTAAAGATCAGTAATCTAAATTGAAATCTTGAGGAAGATATGATTTAGATGAAAGGCGATAGTGCCGAAGAATATGAGTTTTCCTCAACTCATACTTCTGGTTATAAAGAAAATATCTTTATAATTGTCACGCTTTTGTGGAGAGCCGTTCAGCTAATTTGTCATTTAATTAGTGCTTCTCCACAGGAGAAGCACTTTTATTTTATCATTTTTTGAAGGAGTTGTTTTTTTATGGATTATGGTTTTTGGTCTCTAATTCCACCTATCGTGGCAATTGGTTTGGCTTTTTTAACCAAAAGGGTTTTATTATCACTTTTTGCTGGAATTTTATCCGGTGCTTTAATCGTCACTCATGGAAATATTATAGATGCTTTTGTAAAAATAATAAAATTAATGTGGGATAATTTAGAATTTTCTAATTTTAAATCCTTTGAATCATTTAATGATTCTTGGAATTTATTTATTTTATTATTTTTAATAATTCTTGGAATAATGGTAGCTTTGATATCAAGAGCTGGTGGTGCTCTTGCTTATGGAAATTGGGCATCTAAAAAAATAAATTCAAAAAAAGGTGCTTCTTTATCAACTTTTTTACTCGGAATTTTAATATTTTTAGATGATTATTTCAATTCTTTAACAGTTGGAACTGTAATGAAACCTGTTACTGATAAACATAATATTTCTAGGGCTAAATTAGCTTACATAATAGATTCAACAGCTGCCCCAATTTGTATAATTGCACCTATATCAAGCTGGGTTGCAGAGGTTATTTCACAATTAACTCAATCAGGAGTTGGCACAGGTGAACTTTCTAATTTTAATCCTTATAATGTATTTTTAAGTTCTATATTTTTTAATTCTTATGCAATCTTGACAATTTTTATGGTTATACTAATAAGCGTTAAAAAATTTGATTTTGGCCCTATGTATGAACATGAATATAATGCTGAATTTAATAATGATTTATTTAATGGTAATAAAGATGCATCAAACGAAGTTGAAATGGATGTTATTCCTGGTAAAAATGGTAAAGTTATTGATTTAGTTCTCCCGGTTCTCGTATTAATTATATCTATAATATCTTTTATGCTTTATACAGGAGATTTTGTTTTATTTGGCGGAGAAAATAATCTTGCAGTAGCTTTCGAAAATATGAATTCTGCTTTTGCATTATTCTGGGGTGGGTTAATTTCTTTAATTTTTACTATAATTTATTTTTTAATTAGAAAAACTATAAATTTTAAAGAGTTCGGTTCTCTATCTTATAAAGGTTTTAAAATGATGCTACCAGCAATAAAAATATTAATATTTGCATGGACAATAGGATCTATTATAAGAAACGATCTTCAAACTGGAGAATATATCGTAAGTCTTGCAAGTGATAATTTCCCTATAGAAATAATGCCTGCATTATTTTTTATAATATCTGGAATTGTATCTTTTTCAACCGGAACAAGTTGGGGAACTTTTGGTATACTCATTCCAATAGCAATCCCTATGGCTTTACATACAGGAAGACTTGATTTAATAATTCCTATGGTATCTGGTGTTCTTTCTGGTGCAATATATGGAGATCATGCTTCACCTATATCAGATACTACCATATTGAGTTCAACAGGAGCAGGTTGTCATCATATAGATCATGTTCAGACTCAATTTCCATATGCAACCACAGTTGCAATAATATCATTTACAGGTTTTTTAATAGTTGGTTTTTTAGCTAAGTTTGGATTATTAATTGCAGGATCCATTAGTTTAATTTTTGGATTTATCACCTTATATTTTGCAGTAAAAATATTACATAATAAAACAGAAAAAAAATATTCTAAAAATATATCAAAATAAAAAAAAGAGTTAGTTCATATCACTAATATTGAACTAACTCTTTTTTATTTTTATTTATGCATTTTTTTACTTTTTTTTGCGTTTGAATAAACTCTAAATCCACCATTTAAATTATAAACTTTATAACCATTCAATTTTAAAATCCTATATGCAATATATCCTCTTAATCCCATTGTACAATAAGTTATATAAGTTTTATCTTTTTCAAGCATATTCAAATTTTTTCTCAATTCAGATAATGGAATATTTATAAAACTTCCCTCTTTTATTATATTATTATCATTTATTTCATCTTTATTTCTGACATCTAATATAATATGATTTTCAATTTCTTTAATTTTATCCCAATCAATAACTTCTATATCACCTTTGATTATATTATTAGCAACAAAACCTGCATAATTAACAGGATCTTTTGCTGAACCAAAAGGCGGTGCATAGGTTAATTCTAATTCTTCTAAATCCCAAACTTTTAATCCAGCTTTTATCGCTGTTGATATAACATCTATTCTTTTATCGACTCCATCTTCTCCAACAGCTTGAGCGCCAAATATCTTTCCATCTCTATTAAAAAGGATTTTTAAAGTTATAAGAGAAGCACCAGGATAATATCCGGCATGAGACTTTGAAGTGGTAATAGAACTAATATAATCTATTTTCATTGCTTTTAGTCTTTTTTCATTTAACCCAGTCGATGCGATAGTCATATCAAATATTTTAGCAATAGAAGTTCCCAAAGCTCCTTTATATTTTTCTTTATTTCCATAATATATATTATTAGCTGCTATTCTTGCTTGTTTATTAGCTGGACCTGCAAGAGGTATAAGGTTCTTTTGTCCACTTATTAAATTATTAATTTCAACAGCATCACCAACGGCATATATATTTTCACATGAAGTTTGCATATATTCATTTACTTTTATTCCAGTATTACCCAATTCTAAACCGCAATTCAAAGCCAATTCTTTTTCAGGTATTACACCTGTTGACATTATAATTACATCAAAGTTTTTACTTTCTCCATTAGAAAATAACACTTTTAAAAAATTATTTTCCTTTTCTATTTTAGTAACAGCATTTGAAAGATTTAATTTCAAGCCTTTATCATTACAATGATTGTGAATTATAGAAGCTATTTCATAATCAACAGGTGTCATTAATTGATCGGCCATTTCAACTATTTCAACACTTTTACCTATATGTAATAAATTTTCAGCCATTTCTATACCTATAAATCCTCCACCAACAACAAGAATTTTTTCTCTATTTTTTATATATTCTTTTATATTATCCATATCTTCAACATTTCTTAAAACAAAAACACCTTCACTTTGAATACCTTCAATTCTTGGTTTTATAGGTTTAGCACCAGGAGATAAAATTAAATAATCATAATTTTCAAAATAAATATTTTTATTATTTAAATTTTGAACTTTAATTTTTTTATCAATTTTATTTATTTCTATAACTTCATTTTTGGTTCTTACATCTATATTTAATTTGTTTTTAAATGTTTCTGGAGTTTCTAATAATAGTTGATCTCTTTCTTTTATTATATTTCCTATATGATAAGGTAATCCACAATTAGCAAAACTTACATGCTCTCCCCTTTCAATAATAATTATTTCTATTTTTTCATCCAATCTTCTTAATCTTGCTGCAGCTGTTGCTCCTCCAGCTACTCCCCCAACTATAACAACTTTCATATCTGATTACTCCCTTCATTCAAAAATTTTATTATACTTTTTTCAAGTATATTTATTTTATCTAAAAAATTTAAAATATCATTTTTTTTCTTCCAATCTAAATCAGAAAGTTCTTTAATAAGATTTTTTATATTATTTTTAATTTCATAGTTCACATTTTCACAATTGCAATTTATAACAAATTGAACTTTATTAAATGTCTTATCTATTAATTCATTTGATATATTTAAACTTTTAAAATAATTCAATCCTTCTTCTGTAAAAGTATATACTTTTTTCTTTCCTTCTTTTTTATACTTTATATAACCATCATTTTCTAATTTTTTTAAATGAGGATAAACACTTCCAGGAGAGATTTTTATATTTTGTTTCGAACAAAATTTCATAAAATCATATCCAGTAAGTTCTTTTTTAGAATACAAATAATTTAAAATAGTAGCTTTTATAAATGGAATATTTTTCATATTTCACCTCTTAATATCGTTAACGATATATCGTTTTCAATATATTTTATAATAAAAAAATATTTTTTTAATTAATTTTCTTTATACTTATTATTACATTTTAAAAAATAAAAACAGTAATCAAATTATATGATTACTGTTTTTATATTGTATAGGAGTAACTCCTACTTTTTTTTTAAAAATAAAACTGAAATAACTTTGATCATTAAACCCAATCTCTGAGTATATATTTTTTATATTTAAATCTGTATATTTTAAAAGATTTTTAGCTTTTTCTATTTTTCTATCTATTATATAATCATTAATAGTTTTATTCATTTCTTTTTTAAATATTTTACACATATGACTTTTAGATATTCCTATATTTAAAGAAATTTCTTCTAATTTTATATTTTTATTTAAATTTTTTTCTATATATTTTATTATTTTTTTTACTTTTAAACTATATTTTTTTGTGCTATGATGTATTTGAATTTGTTTTATATCTTCAATAAAACTTATTGCATTTAGTTTTAAAATAGTCATATTTTTTATAGATTCTATTTTTATCATATATTTATATAATAAATCATAAAATAACTTTTTCTCATTAAATATATCTATCGCTATATCTATTAAATCTGATATTAAAATGATATATAAATTTTTTATAAGTCTAAATTCATTTTTATTATAGTTCAAATTTTCTATTGATTCTATTAAAAAAGATAAATCTTCTTTAACTTCATCAAATTTTTTATTTTTAAAATTATTAAATATTTTATCTTCCATATTAAAAAAATATTTTTCTGTTTCGGTTTCTATAGTTTCTTCTATTTCATTATATTCATTATCAAAATTATAATTCAAAAGGGTATTTTCATATATTTTTTCTATAATATTATGATTATTTTCAATAAGATTTTTCAAAAAAATTGAATAATACAAAACAGATTTATTTAAATTATGATTATCTCTTTCATCTATTTTAACTATAATATATGATTCATAATACTTAAAATATCCAATCAAATAAATTTTATTTTTTATTTTTTTTATACTTAAATATCTGTCAGTGTTTTTTAAAATTTTTATTATATTTGAATTTATTATACTTTTATATTTAAATCCATCATATAAAAGAACTATTTGAGTCTTTTCCTCGAAAATATAAGTATCACAATCAGTCATATAGAAAGTATATTCACATATCTTTTTTATTTTATCATTTATCATATTTCCACCTCAATATTTTTATAAAAATGATAATATAACTATACAATTATATCATATTATAATATATAATCTTATTAGAATGGTGTTTTAGAGGAGGAATAATGAAATGAAGGTTTTTTTAGTTAAATATCATGGATTTATAGATAAAAATCCAGATGTTTTATTTTTAAGAGATTATTTTTTTGAATTGTTAAAAAGATATGATAAAGACTTGTTATCTTATAAAGGTATACTTCAAAAAATAATTAATAATGTAGAATCGGGAAATTTAAAGATGAATTTCTTCGAAAGAATATTGAATAACTTATCACATTATTCTGGGCATAGTATATTTTACTGGAATGAATGTATAAGAGAATTTGACTCAAGAAAAAAATTTTCTTTTTTTAAAGAAAATAAGTTTAAAATTGACAAAAGAGCTGTTTCTATAATTAAACAATCTTCAAATGATTTTATACTAATATCAGAAAATTATCTTACAGAAAAATTAATTAATTCAAAACTTGAATTTGCTTCACTTGACAAAAGTTATTTTAATTATATTTTTCATAGTAAAAATTCTTATATTAATTTCAATAATAATTCTATAATTAGTTTTATTTCAAAAAAATGGGATATCGAAAAAGAAAATCTAATTTTATTAGAAAATACAGATATTATAGATTCTTGTTTAAAAAATGATTATTTTAAAAAAAGAATATGCTAAAAAAGATTAAAAGCCAAAAATTTGAATAAATTTTTGGCTTTTTTTAATATCCCATTTCTTTTAATATATTAGATAACACTCTTAATCTTTCACTTAATATTTCATCATCTTCACTTAATGATTGCATAAATAATTTAATATCTTCATCAATCATTGGATTATCCTTACATATGGAAACATTCATCGCATCTCCTTGTAATCCTATTCTATCTATCAAATCTTTGTCTGGATCATAAAACTTTGGAAATTTATAAGCTTCACCAAAATAAGATTTTGCTTTACATATTAAAATTGCTAAATCAAGAATTCTATGAATCGGCAATTCCTCTGATTGTCTTGACCATTTTTCTCCAGTATGTCTCCATACTTTAGCAGATATATCTAATTTTCCTCTATCATTCCATTGAGCTAATCCCAAAGATAGGCCTTTTGCATCGGTATTATATGCTTTTCTTCCATCAATATTTTCATAATTCTCAGAAATAATAACTGGTTTGTGTTTTAAATTTACTGGTATTTTCATAATAATTCTCCTTTTTATTTTAGTAATTTACTAATTTAGTAAATTACTAAAGATTATATCAAAAAAATAAATAATTGTCAATCAAAAAAAATAATGCCTAAAGGCATTATTTTTATATTTTATTAGCTTCAATTACACCATGACAAGTTGCATAAGTTATAGATCTTGTCCATCCCGAACAATCTCCTATTATTCTTACATTATTAAAATAATCTGTATTAACTTTATTTCCATAGAATTTAACTTCTACACCATATAAGAGATTATCAGAATAAGTTATTCCTGGAACAATTTCATTTAAAGTTTCCATAAAATCTATTATAGATTCTACTGTTTTTCTAGGAAAAACAAGGTTTAAATCTCCAAGTATATAATTATTTTGATTTAAAGTAGGCTCTACTCTACCTATTTTTTTTGTTCTTTTAGATTTTTTAAAATCCTCGTATGTTTGTAATATAACTTTATTTCCTCCTGCCAAAATATTAGATAATTTTGATATATATGTTCCATATCCAACAGGATCATTAAAAGGTTCTGTGAATGAATGTGTTACTAATATCGCAAAATTTGTGTTTTTTGTCTTATTTTTTGAATTTGCATGTCCATTTACAGTTACAAAATCATCATATTTTTCAACAGTAACTTCACCAGAAGGATTATTACAAAAAGTCCTCACAGTATATCCTGTTTTAGTTTTGAGCTTTATTTTGAATTCATACATTTTATCATTTAATTCTTGTACTATATGATCAGGTAACTCAAATCTAATTCCAAGATCTACTTTATTATTAGATAATATTAATTCAGGGTTATCATCTATAATATGTTTAACCAATTTATGACCACTTCTGCCTACTGCTATTACAATATCATCATACTCTTTTATTTCGTCTTTATTATATACTTTTATTAATTGGTCATTTCTTTCTACTTTTTTTATATTCGAATCAAATATAAAATTTATATTTTCATGTTTTGAAAATTCTTCATATATTCTATTAACAGTATCAACAAGAATATCTGTTCCTATATGATAAAATTCTGATTTTATAGGCTCAAAACCTTTATTATAAAAAGTTTTATATAAATCATCATCTTCAAATGAATTTCCATGTTCTATATTTTCATCATACTCATATTTTCCATTGATTTTTTTAGCTAATTCAGCTTTTTCAAGAAAAAAATTCACAACATCTCTCTGTATTTTTTCTGGTATCTCAAGATCTCCACCCATGTTTTTGGATACAAAAATTTTACCATCATACTTTAAACCTCCAAAACCAGAGGTTTCGATATTTTTACCTCTTTCATAAATATCAACTTTCATATTTTCTATTTTTCCATTTTCCATAATGCCCTTTATAAATCCTATTGATGCAGCACCAAAACCTATAACAGCAACTTTTTTCATAGTTGCACACCTCCGAAATTATAATAAAAACACAAAAAACATTATATCATAAAATTGCTTCGTTTGTTTCAGATTTTTTTAAGTTAAATAGTGTATAATTACTCTAATTTATTAAAATATGAGGAGGGGTAACATGAAAAGAGCTTTAATTACTTTTTTTATACTAATAATAGCTTTATTATCTTTTTCAAAAGATTATAATTTTATATTTAAAGATGGTTTAGTTAATTTCATTAAAATGAGTCCAGGCAAACATAAAATTGAAAATAATGCAGAAATTATGTGGGTAATAGGTTCAAATGGATATTCTGTATCATATGAAGATTTTTCTCCAAAATTTAAAATCATTGATATAAAAGATTATTCTTACAATACATTAAAAGAAATTGAAAATAATTATTATTTAGTAGACGATTCTAATAAAATAATTTATTTTAATAATAAAATTAATAGTTGGGTAGAAATTTTAAAAGAAGATTTTGAAGTTTTCAATTCTAATAAAATATTAAATATTTCATCAGATAAAGATGTTTATGTTGGACTTAAATACGATGCAAATTGGAAAAATTTTTATGAATTGAAGAGTAATGGAAATTTTAAAAGAAGTATCGAAATAAACAGTGATTATAAAGGTAAAGGTTATACATTCTTGATAAGTACAAATATTAATTCTGATCCAAACTATTACTATTCGCAAGTAAGAAATGTAGAAACATTTTCAAAATCTGCCATGGGAGATTCGAATTTTTCAGAAAATATAAACAATGAAATTTATACAGTAGAATTAAGAGATTTTTCAATCGATTCTAATAAAATAATTTTAAATCTATATGAAAAAGATATAATAAATTATGAAGACAGAAATTTAATAAATTTTACACCTTTCTCAAGTAATGGCTCAAAAAATATGCTTAAATATAGATTAATAGAAAACACTGATTATAATGGACTTGGATTAGATATAAATTCTGGTGAAGTTTTTATAAGTGAAAAATTTGATGATATAGATTTTCCTTTAAAAAAATCTTTTATAGATAATTATGCCAAAGATGAATTGATAAGATTATCTTTAGGTGAAAGCTGGAATATGAAATACAAGATAGAAAAAATTTCAGATAAAAATTTCAAATCACAATCAACAAGAATTATGGAATATAAAATATCGATTTATAATTATGATGATAAAATTCAAAAAGTATCCATATTATCAGATTCTTTGGGAATGAGTATTGAATCTATAAAATTTGGAAATAATATATCAAATATTGAAAATAATTCTAAAGAAAATATTATAGATATAAATTTTGATATAAGCAAATCTTCAGATTTAATAATAACATTAAAATATTTATACAATGATTAAAACAAACAGGGAATTATCCCTGTCTGTTTTTTATATTTGCCAATCTATCACTAAAATGATCAAGATAATCTTTCATAATTACTATTTCTTCTTCTATACTATTCAAATATTCTAAACCTTTTTGAGTTATATTATATATCTTTCTTGGTGGAGAATATTGAGTATCCCAATTTGATTCTATATAACCTTCTTCTTCATAAGAACTCAAAAAAGTATATATTCTTCCTTTATTACTTACTCCTTTTAGATTTATTCCAAATTCTCCAAGTTTTTTTCCTATATTATAACCATGTATAGGTTTTTCAGCTATTATTAAAAGTAAAAAAGCTGACATTAGCCATCCTTTACCTTTTAAAACATTATTGCATCTTTTCATATTCATTCTCCTCTTAATAAAGTCTTTAAATATTATAATTAATTTTTCAATCAATTATAATATTTTTTATTTCTAAAAAAAACTTTTCATTGTCATCTATAACAAATAAATTAGATTTCACTTTTAAATCTGAAGCTCCAAATCCATCTATATATTGAAATTTTTCTGATAATTTCTTAGAAATTTCTTCTTCTCTATATATTCCATCTGGTATAATAAAAGAAAAAAGCACATCTCCTTTATCAAGTAAATTATCTATATGCCAATGTTTTTTGTATTTACCTGATTTATAATCTATATGTCGTCCAACTCTTTGATGTAAATTTTTCATTGCAGACCCAACATACGCATAAATTCCAGGATTTAATATATATTTCTTTTTTCTTATTTCAAAGCTTAATTCATTTTTTAATTTTAATAATATTATATATGTACCTTTATTCATAAATTCACCTCATAGAAAGGAGTTTTATATGTTAGATTTATTAAAAAATAAAGAATTTTTTATCCTCGACACTGAAACAACAGGTCTTTCACCTAAAAATGGTGATAAACTTGTAGAAATAGCTATTTATAAGATAAATATCACAGACGATGATAAAGATTATATCATAAAAGATAGATTTATAACTTTATTGAATCCAGAAATTCCTATACCTTATTATGTATCAAAAATACATGGTATTTTTGATTTACATGTTAGAAATTCTCCAAAATTTTATGAAATTAGTGATGATTTATTAAATTTTATTGGCACTGGTATTCTCGTAATTCAAAACGCTAAATTTGATATAGCATTTCTGAATAGAGAACTTGAACTATGCAGAAAAGATGAACTTTTTAATCCTGTAATAGATACAATAAAAATGTCTCATAAAGTCTTTAAAGGTGAAACGAGACATAATTTAGATATAATCTGCCATAGATTAAATATATCTACAAATGTTTCACGACATAGAGCTGAAGGTGATGTAATTCTAACAACCCAAGCTTTTTTTAAGATGAGACAGAGAATTTTATATACTGGTTTTTAATACTTTTCCAAATAATTAATAACCCAACTTCCAACTATTTTTTTAAATAATATACTTGTTTTATGTCCTGTTGGTATTTTCTTTACCTTTTTATTTGGTAATAATTCTATAAGTTCATCTGTAGACCTTTGAGGTATTATTTTATCAAATATTCCCCTTATAAATAGAACATCCTGATTCACAAACTTTGCATAACTTAAAGGATCATAATGATAACAAGTTATAGGTGTCTTATTAAATATATCTTCAATTGAAGATATATTTTTTTTAACTAAAGATAATGCATCTTTTCTGTATTTTATGCAGCTTTCTTCGTTTCTACATCCAAAAGAATTTCCGTATTTTTCATATGCATCTCTGACTCTTTGTGTATATGGAGAATAAAAATTTATCCATCTCCAATTACCTCCAGTTATCATTAAAATTCCTTTCTTTATTCTTTTATCTAAAGCAAGAGACATTGTACCTATTATCCCACCAAAACTAACACCCATTAAATATAGTTTATCTTTTTTATATCCTTTAAAACATTCTATTAAGTCTATTGTTCTTCTTATATCTTTAACAGAATTATGAAATAATTTCACACATTCTTCAGGTTCAGAAGAATAAAAAGGATCTCCAGCTATCATATTCGAAGGTTTCCTATTTAAATGATACGGTAATATAACAACAGATGTTCTAAAGCCATTTTCTCTAAAATATCTGGCATACCATTCTAAATATTCTATATTTCTTGGTCCAATACCATGAACAAATATTATATCCCCTTTTATATTTGAATAAGGTTCAAATACATGTACATATTGATAATTATTTTCTTTATAATGCTCTTCATTATAAACTGCTTTGAATTTATATACTTCATAATCCTGTTCACTCTTTATAGAATATTCAACAGGAGTTTTTTCATAATCATATATCATATTTTTACCCCCATATAAAATATTTATCTTATTTGAATTAAATCGAGTTTATTTTAATATTCAAATTATATTATATAATTTATAATTTACATTTAATTAAAATAAGAATTATATTTAGATGTTATAATATTTTATACCCTGTATAGGTATAGGAGGTGTTTTTATGCAACATGTAAAAATAACTGTTTATTCGACTCCATCTTGTCCTTGGTGTAGTAGAGCAAAAAATTATTTTAAATCTTTAGGATTAAATTTTAAAAACATCGATGTTTCTAAAGATCAAAAAGCTGCTGAAAAAATGGTAAAAAAATCAGGTCAAATGGGCGTTCCAGTTATAGAAATTGGAAATAAAGTTATAGTTGGTTTCGATAAAAATAAAATTGATAAATTACTGGGGGTATAAAATAAAAGGGGGAAAACCCCCTTTTATCCTATAAACTCTATTAAACCATAAGTTCCATTATTTCTTTTATAAATTACATTAACCTCATCAGTTTCTGAATTTCTAAATACATAAAATTGATGTCCCAACATTTCAGCTTGTAATTTTGCTTCTTCACTTGACATCAAACTTAAATCATGTCTTTTTATCCTTGCAAAATTTTCTTCATGTTCTTCATTTTTATCTTCTTTAAAAGTTTTATTTGGCTGTACATCTTTTTCATGATCTTGGAGTTTAGCTTTCAATTTTCTTATTTTTCTTTCAAGTGCATCTGTGACATCATCTATAGCTTCATATAAATCTCCAGATCTTTCTTCTACCTTAATTATCTTATTAAAAACTTTAAAATGTGTTGTTATTTCTACTTTAAAAATACCGCCTTCTTTTGAAACTCTAAAATCTGCTGTTGAAACAAGATCTTCATGTTTAACTAATAATCTGTCTGGTTTTTGCATTCTTTTCTCGATATAGCTTTCAATTGCTTCAGTAAGTTGTATATCCCTTGTAAATACTTTGTAATCCATAAAATCACCTCCGTGATTGATGCTATATAACTATATCTTTTATTAATTTTTCAAATGTTTTTTTAATTACTTATTAAGATTATACCACTTTTAACATTAAACGTCAAATTTTATAATAATGTAGTTGGAGGATTGCTGTGTATAATAAGGTTTCTGTTGTATTTTTTTTGTATTTTTAAAAGTCTTATATTATCAACTTTTTCTTTGATCATTATATATTTTCTATATTTATTTCTCAATTTATATATTAATGGTTCAACAGGACCTAATATTTCAGTGTTTGGAAATAAATTTTTAAGTTCTTCATATATTAAATTTGACATTTTATTATTATCTTCTCTTGACTCGTTTTGTATTATCAACAAATACATATCAGAATAAGGTGGATAATTGTATTTTTCTCTTTTTAATAACTCACTTTTTATTATAGAATCATAATCATTGTTCTTTATATGCTCGAACATTTTACTATCATTTTTAAATGTCTGTATGATAACATTTCCCTTTTCTTTTCTACCAGCTCTTCCTGCTACTTGCATTATCAAAGAAGCTGCACTTTCTTCAGCCGTATAATCAGGTAAAAATGCATATCTATCAGAATCAAGAATTACAACTAAGTCTAAATCTTCAATATCGAGACCTTTAGTTATCATTTTTGTACCAACTATTATTTTTCTTCCCTTTTCATGCATATAATTAAATGTATCTTTTAATTCATCATAATTATTGATAACAGTTCTATCAACTCTAACAATTGGTACAGAAGGAAAAGCTTTCATTAAATCATTCACGACTTTCTCTGTTCCATAACCTCTTGTTTGTAATTTTATAGATTTACAATTTGGACAAGACGCGGGGGTGTTTTTCTCTTCACCACAATAATGACATTTTAATTTATTTTCTTTTTTATGATATGTATATGAAACATCACAATTTTCACATTTAAATATATAACCACAATCGCTACATATTACATAATTAGCATAACCACGCGTTGGTGTAAAAACTATAACTTTTTTATCTTTTTTTATAGTTTCATATATTTTTTTTATAGTTTTTTTTGAAAAAATCCAATTATACTTTTCTTCTGACTTTAAATCTAAAATTTCTATTTCTGGCATTTGTGAATAAAATCTGTTTTTTATAGTTTCTAAATAATATTTTTCTTCTAAAGCTCTTTTATAATCAACAAGTCTTGGAGTTGCAGAAGCAAGAACTATATTTAGATTTTCAAATTTTTTTCTCATTAAAGCCACTTCTATTGCATCATATGAACCTTGTTCTAATTGATAATATGAATTATCATGTTCTTCATCTATTATTATCATTGATAAATCTTTTATTGGCAACCAAACAGAGCTTCGTGTTCCAATTATTATATCATAATCACCTTTTTGAGCTCCATACCAAACATTAATTCTTTCTGAATTAGTCATAGATGAATGATATACTCCAAGTTTATAATTTAAGAATCTATTTTTTAATCTTTTATACATTTGAGGAGCTAAAGATATTTCTGGAACCATTATAAGTACTTTTTTATTTTGTTTTAAATAAGGTTCAGCAACTTCAAAAAAAACTTCTGTTTTTCCACTACCGGTAACACCATATAAAAGGTGAGGTTTATCTTTCTTTAAAAAAATTGTTTTTACAGCATTTTCTTGTTCTAAAGATAAATCTACTTCTTTTTTTATAATAATTTCTTTTTTTTCACTAAATTTTAATATTCCTTTTTTCTTTAATGTCTTTAAAACGGATGAACTTTTTTTTATTATATTTTCTTCATAAAGTAATTTTTCTGGAATTTCTCCATTTATCATCAAATAATTGACTACAGCTTGAGCCTGTGCAGATATATTTATATTCATTATATCTTTTAAATCTTTATTTAAACTTAAAAACCATTCTTTTTTATTTTTGATGTTTTTTTCATGGAGTTCTAATTTTACTATATTCAAATTAATTAATTCTTTCAACTTTTTTTTTGCTTCTTTTTTATTTTCAAAATTTTTATAATATTCATTCAAAAAAGTCGGTTTTTGAATAGGAGATAGTTCATTCAAAGGCATTATTTTAATTCTAAATAGATCATAAGATAAAGGAGGAAACACAAATCTTATAACTTCACTCAATGGCAATAAAAATTTTTTTGTCGATTCAAATATAAGATCAAATATATTTTCATTTATAAGAGGTTTTTCATCTAATATAAAATCTATTTCTTTTATTTTTATGCTATCTATATTTGTACTTTCTTTAATTATAAGACCTAAACTTTGATTTCCTCTCATATTAATTATAACCCTTTGACCTTTAGATAATTTTTCCTCATATTTATATGTATAAGTATCGTATATTTTTCCTCCTATTGGAGAAACTTCATAATAAAACATATTAAATCACCTTTATTTATATAATATCATTATAGTATTTGAATTAACTTTTTCTACATGTTCATATTTCTTTTCACTTATGAGATCTGTATAAACTCCATCAAGTTTTAAATTAATCTTTGGAGATATTTTTTTATTGTTAATCAATACAATAACTTTTTCATCTTTAAAAGATCTTTCATAAACTACTGTACCTATTTTTGCTTCTAAAAACTTTATATCACCATATTTTAAAGCATCATTTTGATTTCTAAATTTAATAAGTTTTTTATAATAATCATTTATTTGTTTATTCCATGTTTTCTCATCCCAAATAAATGGTTTTCTACAAAAAGGATCATTCTCTCCAGTCATTCCAATTTCATCACCATAGTAAATGACAGGACTTCCAATAAATGTCATTTGAATTCCAACAGCTATTTTTAATTTCTCTATATCTTCATCTAATTCTGTAAATATTCTCCTCGTATCATGAGATCCAAGTAAATTCCATAATGTATTTAATACTTGTTGAGGGTATCTATTTAAATAATATTGTAAATCATTTACAAGTTCATTTGCAGAACCTCCCTTTGAATAATTAACAACAGCATCTTTAAAAAGATAGTTCATAACACTATCAAAAGATGGGTATTCAAAATAATTTTTAGAATTTTTCCAATATTCTCCAGTTATTAATAAATCACTGTTTAATTGCTTAACATAATGATAAAAATAATCATTCCAAAAATAATTTGGTATTTGATCCACTGCGTCTAATCTCCACCCATCTATTCCCATTGATGTCCAATAAGCCAAAACTCTTGATATATAAGATTTTACTTCTTTATTATCTATATTCAGTTTTGGTAAACTCGCATAATTTTGCCAACTTTCATATGAATTTGGATTTTCTTTTATTGGAAAATTTTTTATATAATACCAATCTAAATATTTTGAATTTTCTTGTTTTTCAAAATTTTCTTTCATAGCAAAAAAATCAATTCCTGTATGATTGAAAACTCCATCTATAATGATTTTTAAATCTTTATTATGTGATTTTTCTAATAAATCCTCAAAATCTTTTTCTGTCCCAAAACTTGGATCTATTTTAAAATAATCTTTTGTATTATATTTATGCGTTGAATTGGCAGAAAATATAGGATTTAAATAAATTCCTTTTATTCCGAGATCTGATAAATAATCTAAAGAATTTTCTATTCCTTTTAAATCTCCACCAAAACTTTTAAACATCAATTCATCTTTATTATATTCTCCATACCAATTCGGCGCATCAAAATCATCATTAGTATTTATAAAGTTTCTAAATCTATCAGGAAAAATTTGATATATAATTTCGCCTTTAGCCCAACTTGGTGTATCAAAATAACTGATTTTAGGTCTATTCATATTTAATGTATAAAATTCATCACTTTTATTATATCCATATATAATTTCCCCACCATCATATATCAAAAATCTATATTTTAATTCATTAGATTTAATCTTTAACTTAAATTCATACACAATTTCATTATCAATTTCATAAATTTTTTTACTTAAAATATCTGCATTACTTTGAATATTTAAATCTTTTATATCATTTTTACTCACCTTAACTCTTAAATAAACAAGATTTTCATTAACTGGATTAATATAAAATCTTTCATTTTCATGTTTTAAATATTTTATTTTATTATCGCCTATAATTGGATAATAAGTTTTTTCTATTTTTCTAATATTATAAAATTCATCATTATAATAATCAAATTCATTATTTTTATAATCTTTAGTTCTAATTCCATCAATGTAATATATATATAAATAATTTCCTGGAGTTGCTTCTAAAGTAGTTTTCCATAATCCAGATATAGATTTTTCTAATTTTATAGGTTTGAATTTATTTATATCAGTTCTTAAAAAAACTGTTGAAGCTTCTGGACTATCTAAAATAAATGTTATTTTTTCAGTAAAAACGTTTACACTCAAAAATATTAAAATAAATAAAATGATTTTTTTCATATTTTTCATAAATTATCCCTCCATATAATTATAATTATTTATATTATATCATCAGCTATTAAACTATAATATTATCAAATTCAAAATTAGTTATAAAATACCATTCCATGTTATAATAATATATAATTAATCATAACTTCAAATTCAATTAAATATATCTATATATAATTTTATTATATATTGCTTTAGGAGGTTTTAAAATGCCAGTTAATAATATAAATGAAGTAATAAGTAAAGCAAATGAAAGAATGAAGACGGTTAAAAATACTATTGTTGTTATGAGTGGAAAGGGCGGAGTTGGAAAATCTACCGTTGCAGTTAATCTCGCAATCGCATTATCACTCGAAGGTAGAAAAGTAGGCCTTTTAGATACTGATTTACATGGTCCAGATGTTGCAAGGATGTTGGGCGGTAGAGATAAAAAACCTTATCAAGTTGGAGATGAAGTTTTACCCCCAGAAATAAGCGGAATTTCAGTCATATCAATGTCACAATTTTTAAAAGAAGAAACTTCTCCTGTAATATGGAGAGGTCCTCTAAAAACTGGTGCTATACTACAATTCATATCAGATATTTCTTGGGGTGAACTTGATTATTTGATAGTAGACTGCCCTCCAGGCACTGGTGATGAACCATTAACGATATTTCAAAATTTAAAAAATATTTCTGGAACTATTGTTGTAACTACTCCTTCAATAGTATCACAAGACGATGTTGAAAAAGCTTTGAATTTCTTGAGTATGATGAATCAAAAAGTAATTGGTTTAGTCGAAAATATGTCATATTTTGTATGTCCAGATTCAAAAACAAAACATTATATTTTTGGTAAAGATGGTGCTTTAAATCTTGCAAAAAAATACAATTTAGAAGTCTTAGCTCAAATGCCTATAAATCAACAAGTAAGAGAAAATATGGATAATGGAAAACCAAGTGCTTATTTTGGAGATCCTGAAGTAGTTGCACCATTTGTAAATCTCTCAAGAAAAATAATAGATATTTTAGAATAAAATATAAAACTCTAAAAACATAATGTTTTTAGAGTTTTAAATATAATAATTTAGGAGCATTCCTGAAATAAAAAAAGAAAGAGGTTGAAAAAAAAGGAACCTCCCCGTAAAATAAAAGTGTAACAAGAATCCATCAAACATTTTACAAAGGAGGAACCTAAATGAATTATACACAAAATAATAAAATAAAACAAGTGGATGAAAAAACATTAGTAGTGGGAGTAGATATAGCAA
>NZ_QGGI01000025.1 GCF_003148465.1 Oceanotoga teriensis | reverse complement strand
TTTATGACACTTAGTATTCCACCAGATATTCCGATTTGAACACTAATTATTTTTAAACTTTAAAAAGATAATTCCACTATAAAATCCGAAGACCCTATTTTTTTGTATCTATTTTAGAATAATTTGCAGAATATCTAATGTTCTTCATAAACCTTCTTGAAAGAATTCTAAATTTTTCCACATTTCCAGTTATAAAAAATTCTATATGTGCTTTTCCCTTTATATATGGAATTTTTTTATCCACTATTAAGCTATTAATAACTCCATCTGCAGGATCTATTATATCAGTATTTAGAACTTTATTTATATGATTCTTTAAAATAGGATAATGAGTACAGCCAAGTATGACCTTATCATATTTATTTTCACTATCTTGAAGATAATATCTCGTTATTGAATCTGACATGGCACCATACCAATATCCTTCTTCTATCAAAGGTACAAATAAAGGACAAGGAACTTCTTTTATTTTTTTGACACCATTTTTTATACAACCTTCTCTGTAACTTCCACTTTTTATGGTATTTTCAGTTGCAAGCAATAATATTTTTTCTCCATTCTTTACTTGTTTTATTCCACTATCTATTATACTTATATAATCAAAAGATCTATTATTCAACTTTACAAGACCTTTTTTAACCATAGAATCAGAGGTATTGCATGCAGATATAACTAAATCAATTTTCAAATCTTCAAAAAAATCAAATGTTTTTTCAAGATTTTCTATTAAAAAGTTTTCTGGTTTTGAACCATAAGGCACATTTAATGTATCTCCAAAATAAAAATAATTGTGGTTATTAAAAAATTTAACCACTTTTTTTAATACGGTAAGTCCCCCAATTCCCGAGTCAAAAAAGCCTATTCTCATTTATATTTCACTCCCAATAGAATACAGTTTCATTAGTTTGATCTTCATTTTTTGGAGGTTCTACTAAAGAGTCAAACTTTTTAATAATCTCTTTAATCTGATTTTTAGCCTTTATAGTATTTAATTTTTCATTTAAAAGCATCAAAAGTAAAATATGATTAACCTTAGACTTTCCAAAACTTTTGGAATAATCTTCAACATCAACTTTTATGGCTTCTAAAATTTTATTTATAACCTCTTCTGGTTCATCAACTTTATATTTATAAGTTTCTCCCAGAATTTCTATCTCTACACTTCTATAATCGGCCAATTTTATCACCTACCGATTAATTATGAATATCAGCATTTTGAGAATACTCATTTGTTTCAGATTTATTTTCAAATTCTTCACCTATTTTATTGATCAAATCTGATTTTATTTGAGTTAGAGATGTTTCAACTTCTCTTTGTTTTTCTCTCATTTCTGATAATTCATGATTTAAATTTTCTTTTTCTTCTGAGATTTTTTCAAATTCTTCAAATAATTCATCATACTGTTTTTGTAAATCTGCTTTTTCCAATTTAACCCTATTATACTTTTCTACAAGGCTTGATATCATTTTTTCTAATTCTCTTAAAACTTCCATTCTTATTCCCCCTCATAATATAATAATCAACAATTTTATTATATCATATTATACTTAGAATTATCATAAAACAAGCAATAAAAATTAAATAAATGAAAAAATCTTTTTATATGTGATAGTCAAAAAAATATTCAAAAAGCCTTTGATAACTATTAGTACTTGATTTAAAGCATTATTTAATGTATAATTTATAATGATTTGCGTCTGTAGCTCAAATGGATAGAGCGTCGGACTTCGGATCCGAGTGCTGTGGGTTCAAATCCCGCCAGACGCGCCATGTATACGATATACTATATTGCACAACACGAGTATAAAAGGGGGTAATGTTCATGGCAGAACTTGAAATACTTAAAGTTGCAGCAAATTCAAAACCTATAGCAGTCGCAGGAGCTTTAGCAGCTATAATAAGAGACAAAGGTCAAGCTGAATTGCAAGCTATTGGTGCTGGTGCTGTAAATCAGGCAGTTAAAGCTGTAGCTATTGCTAGGGGTTATGTCGCACCAAGTGGGGTGGACTTAGTTTGTGTACCAGCCTTTTCAGATGTAAGCATCGAAGGGGAAGAAAGAACAGCCATAAAATTTGTCGTTAAACCAAAACCATAAATAAAAAAGGGGGATTTTCCCCCTTTCATTTTTTTGATTCTAAAACAGTTTCATAGCTTTCAAGAATTAAAGTCATTATATTTAAAAGCTCTAAATAATTTTCTTTATGATTTTCACTTATATTTATACATATCTCTTTCATATTCGAACTATTTTCTTCACAGGTATAAACGATCATCATATCACAATCTATATCATTTATTTCTCTATTCGAATATACTCCAACTGGTAAATCATGAGCTAATTTTCTTGAAGATACATTATGAACTTCTGAAAGATAATTTATAGTTTCTATAAATTTTTTCTCTAAATTCACAGGATTTTTAACTATATCTAATAGATTATCGAAAACTTGTAAAATTCTCAGAGTTTTCATAGTTATTTGTTCTTTAAAATCTATTAATTCTACAAATTGTTTTATATAAAAATGTTGTATTATTCTAAATATAGCTTCTACAAATAATTTTTCTTCAGGATCTATTTTAGTATCTCTTATTACCATTATTAAATAAGCTTCATTATCAAGTTCCCCTATAGGAATTATAGATTTTACTTTCTTTTCTTTTAAATATTCTAATTCTTGAATATCTTCCATTATCAGAGCATATTTCATTTCAATACTTGAAATAAGTATTTCATCCATTTTAATACTATCAATATCTAGATCTATATATCCTATATTGGATATTTTATTTGCTTTCATAGCATTTACTTTATATGTAATGGCTGAAGAAAAAAGAAGTTCTGAAATAGTACTTTGAACTATTTCTATAAAAGATTCTTCATTTAGAGGTTCTGAAAGGCTTAAAACAAGTTCTTTAATAGCTGATAATTGATAAGATAATCTATCTATAACTGTTTCCAATCTGTTTTTTTCATACAGATCTTCTTCTTTTTCAAAAGATCTATTCAAAAGTTCTATAACTTCATAATCTTCAAACTCACCATCACATAGTATATAAGTGTTGAAAGAAAATTCAAACATATTCAGCTGATCAAATTCTTGAACAGCTTCATCTAAATTAATATACTCAAGTTTTTTAGGAACAACACCTTGAGCATCAAAAATTATAAACATATCTTCTATATATCTTATAAAAACTACTTTTGTACTTTTGGTTTCTGTTTTAATTAATTCTCCAAGCTGGCTATGAAAAGAAGGAGTCCCCAAACTACTGACCAATTCCAATATTTTTTTTATATACTGCATTATTTCACCTACCTTTTATTGGTTACTTTCTTTTTTATATTATAACATAATTTAAATATATTTTTAAAGAAGAAAACCATTTTTCTATTAATACAATATTATCTTTTTATTTTTCATAATTTAAAAATTATTATCGTTTTGTTACTTGACTTATTTCTGTTTTGATTATATAATTTAATTGAAATTGAAATCATTTTAAAAATTAACAAAATCAGGAGGGAGATATTAAAATGGAAAATAAGATGCCTTTATTAGGGGAAAAATTCCCTGAAATGGAAGTAACAACAACTTTTGGAAAAATGAAATTGCCAGAAGATTTTAAAGGAAAATGGTTTATATTATTCAGTCATCCAGGAGATTTCACACCTGTTTGTACAACAGAATTTGCTGGTTTTGCAAAAAGAGCCGAAGATTTTAAAAATATAAATGTTGAATTAATCGGATTATCAGTTGATCAGGTTTTCTCTCATATAAAATGGGTTGAATGGATAAAAGATAATCTAAATATTGAAATACCATTCCCTGTCATTGCAGATGAACTTGGCAGAGTGTCTTCTCAATTAGGTATGTTACATCCGGCAAAAGGTACAAATACTGTAAGAGCCGTTTTTATAATAGATCCTGATGGAATAATGAGATTAATGATGTATTATCCACAAGAAGCTGGAAGAAGTATAGATGAAATATATAGAGCCGTTAAAGCTTTACAAGTTGCCGATAAGAGTAAAGTTGCAATGCCAGAAAATTGGCCTAATAATTCAATATTGGGAGATAAAGTAATAATTCCTCCAGCAGCAGATTATAAAACTGCTCAAGAAAGAAGAAATGATGATACAATTGAAGGCTATGATTGGTGGTTTAAAGTTAAAAAGCTATAATAAAGTTATATCCCTATTTTAGGAGATGCATAAATGCATCTCCTTTTATTTATTTAATGTATTGAAAATTTGTCCGATAATATTATGAAAAAGAAATTATGAGGAGGTTATTGAAATGGATATAAACAAAATAGGTCATAATAATTTAAACTATCAAAAGATCAATAAAAAATATAAAGCTGAAAATTCTAATTTTAATAATGAATTTGAAAATCAAAAAAATGCCTTAAATGTTTCAGGCGAATCGATGCAATATATTGAACTTGCAAAAAAACTTCCAAATGTTAGGACAAATCTTGTTGAAGAATACAAAAAACAAATAGAAAATAATAATTATGAAATAAACCATAATAATATAGTCAACAAAATGTTTGGGGGTAAATAATTTTGATATATAAAAATATATACTCAATAATAGAAAAAGAAAATATATTACTAGATGATATGACTAAAAGTGTTCAAGAACTCAGAGATTTGCTTTCAGATAAAGAAAAAATTGATGATGTATCTCCCAAAATAAAAGAAATTGAAGATCTTGCATTTGAATTTCAAAAAATAGACTCAAAAAGAAATGAATTAATCGATATATTTTCAAAAGAAAATAATATAGATAAAAATATAAAAACAATAGTAGAGTTCATGGAAGTAAAAGATTCAGAAACTGCTATTGTTTTTGCTAATTTTTTCCAGAAAATAAACGATTTTATGATGAATATAGATATGTTAAATGAAGTTATAAATTTTCAAATGAACTTCAATAATCTTTTTATGAAATTGACAAATATTGAAAAAACTGGAAAAACAACTTATGGTAAAAAAGGATATAATCAAAATAATTTTAATAGTTCCAATAATACTTGGAGGGGTTAATAATGAGTGGGATATCATTACATGGACTTTTAAACACGGGTTTACTTGGAGTTTATACTCATAAAATTGCTATGAATGTAGTAGGTCATAATATGTCCAATGTCAACACTGAAGGATATTCAAGACAAAGAGCAGTTATAGTGACAACACCACCTCTTGGTATACCTACGCTTGCACAACCAAGTATTCCATTACAAATGGGTACCGGCTCTAAAGTAGCTGATATAAAGAGAGTTAGAGATGCTTTTTTAGATGTACAATATAGAAATACCAATAATAGAAAAAATTATTGGGATAATATATATGGAAATATGCATTACATTGAACAATTATTTGGTGAACCTGGAGAAAATGGCATCAGAGTTTTATTCGACAATTTTTGGTCTGCAATGGAAGAATTAAAATCAGATCCAAATAATGAAGCCGCTAAAGGTCAGATAGTTGCAAGAGCTGATGAACTTGGAAATACTATGAAAGATCTTGATTACAGATTAGATCAACTTCAAGAAGATATAAACAATGAAATTGCAACAAGAGTAAATGAAATGAATAACTATCTAAAAAGAGTGGCTGATTTAAACAATAAAATAAGATCTGTTGAAATATCTGGTTCAACTCCAAATGATTTATTGGATGAAAGAGATAGAGTTATAGATCAATTATCTAATTTAACAAATATAAAAGTAACTCAAATGCCTTCAGGAGAAATTTCACTTGGTCTTGGAGACAGGACAATTCTTCATGGTGGAGTTTATGAAGAATTATATGCTGAGATGATACCAGGAAAAGGTGAAACTTATGGAATTTTTTCTAATAATTCTCAAGTAGAGTTTGCCGATGGAAAAATGAAGGCTCTATTCGAACTTCGTGATGAAATCATACCAAAATATAGGGGGAAATTGGATGAGTTTGCTGTAAATTTAGTAGATACAGTAAATTTAATTCACAAAGAGGGATGGGATAAAACAGGTACGATAACAGGCTCATCTTTTTTCAAAAGTATTGAGGCTGTAAAATCTGGTGAAGATGCAAGATTTTTTAGAGTGGCAGGATTTAAAGATTTATTTACAAATCCTATAAAGTATTTTTATTCAAAAAACACTTTCACTTCAGATCCTTCAACAAATATAAAAGATAATGATTTATATTTAATAGATTCTAATTCTAATACAATAACCAATTCAACAGCCGGTAATTTATCTTCTGTTGGATTATCTGGAAAATATGAAAATGGAAAATTTTATATAGAATCTGATGGCGATGTCAATAAGACAATATATGATGTTGATGGAAGTTATCTCAGCAAAATGGGATTAAATACATCTTCAGTACAAGCTATAAAAATAAATAAAGAAGGATTAAAAAGTGGAGATATTTCTTTCGAAGTTGGCGGAACTAATATAAGTATAAACAGTATAGATGGAACAGATTTGAATACCTTTGCAAATTCAATAAACAATTCATCAGGAAATGATTATATAAGAGCTATAGTAAAAGGAGATAATGTTTATATAGTTGCAACAGATAAAGTAGCCAAAAAATCTATGCAAAATCTTGTAATAAAAGATGATAAAGGTGTTTTATCAAATGGTGAAAAAGTGAGTGTAGATGTTTTAGATACTTCAAATCCAACTTTAAATAACTTTATAAAAGACAAAAATGGTGATCCTGTAAATGGAACTGAAAGCATTGAGATAAATGGAATAAAAATAGAATTTGATACGAGAACAGATTCATTAAAAGATCTCGCAGAAAAAATAAATAAATCCAATACTGGGGTAACGGCCTTTATAACTCCTCATGGAAAATTTGTTTTAAGAGCAGGTGCTTCTTTAAACTTTGACTTGAAAAATTCAAAGATTTCTGGTAAAGATAACATATTTCAATCTCTTGGATTAATAGATAAAACCCCAATAACTGAAAATGAAATGACATTGGTATCTACAGACTCCAAATGGGAAGATATAAACAATATGTTCAACAAAGCTGATATATTAAGATTAGATAATGAAATCGGTCTTGTGAATAGAATGGAAGTAACTGATGGATTAAAAGATAATCCTTCTAACCTTTCAGTAGATCTTGGTATATTAACTAACTCTAATAAATATGTACCAGTAGGGCCTAAAAATGTATCAGTATGGGATGTACTGTCTGGTATAAAAGATTTAGCAGTTTTAAATGATGGAAAAGATGGATTTAGTGGATTCTTAGCCAATACAATAGCTGAAATGGGTATAGAAGGAGAAACTGCTGAAAAAATGAAAGGAAATGCAGAAGCTTTACATTCACAAATTGATGGAGAAAGAGATAGAGTTCAAGGTGTTTCAATAGATGAAGAAGTTAGTAATATGATCAAATATCAAAAAGCTTTCAATGCATCTGCAAGATTTATAACGGCAATAGATCAAATGATGGAAAAGATAGTTAATAGCCTTGGAACAGTTGGAAGATAAGGAGGATAAAATATGAGAGTAACTGAAAAATATATGTCGAGTACAGCTCTTGCTGATATGCAAAAAGTATTACAAAAATACACAAAATTAAATAAACAGATGACATCTGGTAAAAAAGTATTATACCCTTCAGACAACGCTGCAATAGCCTCAAGAGTATCAAATTTAGATAGTAGAATAAGACAGATGGAAAGATATAAATCATCCATAGAACTTGCAAAAAGCTATAATAATATGTATGATCAATCTGTTCAAGAATTAAATAATGTATTTTTAAGAATGAAAGAACTTTCTGTAAGAGGATCAAGTGATTCTCTAAGCCAAGAGGATCGCGGAGCCATAGTTCAAGAATTAAAAAAAATGAAAGATCATGTAATTTCAATAGCAAATACAAAAGTAAGCGGAAGTTACATATTTGGTGGTGCTGCTTCTGATACAGCTCCAGTTAGTCCAACAGGAGAAATACAAACTCCAGCTATATCTAACATAAATCAAAAAGTATCAGTTGGAGGTTATGATGTAGAATATGGAAAAACTGTATACGATGTTTTTACTACTAAAAGTGGTACTTCAGCTTTTAAATTAATCGATAGACTCGCAGATGCCATTGAAAATGAAGATCATGATGCCATACAAAATGAACTCGGAGCAATAGAAGAAATTCAACATGCCGCTTTAGGAAATCTATCTTCAATTGGTGCAGTTGATAGACTTTTAGATCTTTCAGCCAAAAGAATAGAAGAATTCAAATATTTTAATACTGAATTTCTCTCAAAAGAGGCTGATGCCGACCTTGCCGAAACACAAATGAATTTATCTATGCAGCAGGTTATTTTAAACAATGCCTTAAAAACTGCTGCAAATATACTACCAAAAAGTCTTATTGATTTTATATAGTAATTTAAAGTATAATAAAGGGAGGAGAAAAATCCTCCCTTTAAATTTATAAAAATCAAGGAGGGAACTTTATGGAATTTAATACAAAACTCGGAAAAATTTCTATAGATACTAATAGAATTATAAATTTTGAATACGGTCTTCCTGGATTCGAAAATCTTAACAAATTTACTCTCCTAAATCCAGAAGAAACTAAACCTATAATGTGGTTAGCTTCTTTAGAAGATGAAAATGTTGCTTTACCAGTATTACCACCAAATATGGTGAGAATTGATTATGATATTTATATTCCAGAAGATATCATAGAATACTTAAACATAGAAGATAAAGAAGATTTAGTATTATTATCAATTTTAACAATTCCACAAAATGGAGATATAACAATAAACTTAGCTGCACCAATTTTAATCTCCAATAAAACAAAAAAAGGGGCTCAAGTATTAATAGAAAAATCAGATTATAATATAAAACATAATCTAAATACTGAAATAAAAAGAAGTAAGGACTTATCCAATTCAAATAAGGATGTGAAATAACATGCTTATACTTTCCAGAAAAAAAGGTGAAACTTTGATCATAAAAGTTGGAAAAGAACTATTAAAAATAAAAATAGTGGAAGATGGTCCAGGCAATATAAAAATTGGTTTTGATGGTCCACCTGAATTCAAAATATACAGAGGAGAATTGTATGAAGAAATAGTCAAAGAAAATAAAAATTCTATAAATATAAATATAGAAAAAATCAAAGATATAAGCAAACATATTTATGGGAGTCTTGAAAGTGAGAATTGAGTATGAATATCGAGAACAAGCATTATCAATTTTTACAAATAGAACACAACCTGATATTGCTATTATTGGTGGTGTTGCAATAGAAAATTTAATATTTAATAAAAAAAACCCCAAAATAAAAACAATAATTGGAGATAGTGGTGGTAGAATTGCTTTTTATTTAAAAAAATATAAATTAACTCCAACAGTTTTCACTTTTTTAGGAGATGATGTATATTTAAACATGATTTTAAAAACTTTTGATAAAAATGGAATACCTCTGACTTGGGGTGTAAATAAAAATGGAAATAATCATATAATAAGAATAATCGATGAAAAAAGAAAATTTTTTGAGATCAATAAAGTTCATGAAGAAATAAACCCTATACTTCTTGAAGAAGCCTTATGTAATATAAATCATATATTTATAAAATATGAAGAATGGAACTCAAAAATAATAGACTTTAATTATATAAAAGGAAGAAAAATTTTCACAGATATAGATGAATTTTATGATTATGAAAATGCTTCATTTACAACCAATTATCTCTTTATAAGAAATTTAGATAGAAAAAACCTTCAAAATATAACTTGTGATTATTATATATCATTTTATGAAGATAAAATAATTCAAAATGGCTTAGAAATAAAGATAAAAGATCATGAAAACAATTTATTTTTTGATGAAGCAATAAGTGCCTATGAAAATGTATTTATATATTATATAATGACAAAAAGAACTATTGAAAAAGCAAATGAACTGGCTTTAGAAGCTTTTAACAAAACTTATAAAGACGGAAAAATTTGAGGAGGAAAAATATGAAAAAAACTCTTATTTTATTTATTATTCTTTTATCTTTACTGACATTCTCAAAAAGTATAGGATTAACTTTAGAATTTTCAAGTAATAATTTTGAAAATTCTGAAAGATTTTATTTCGATAATTTTACAAGAGTTGATTTTTTATTCATGTTCGCAAATGTTCCAATAGCATTGGATAACTATATAGAAAAAGATATAGAAAAAATTGTATTCACACCTTATAAAGAGTTTAATCTTAATGAAATTCATCTTGGATTGAATGTTCTAAAAGAAAAAATAAACAATTTAGAATTGAGATTTGCAGTAGAAACACCGATAAAATATTTTTCAAATTTTGAAAAATATATATTTACAATTGGAACTGGATTTTATATAAATAAAGATTTTTTAATTCAAATTGGAATAAAAGAATCTCTACAAGATTTAAATAAAAAAGGTTTTCAACCCAATTTCATGTTAGGCTTTAACTTAACTTTTTAGTATTCTCTGGTAATTGAATGTGTTTATTACAAAATAAACACATTTTTCTTTTTTATATGCTAAAATAAGCCGTCAAACTTTTAAAACTTACTAAAAATAAACATAATGTTCAAAAACAGTTGACAAAAATAACAAAAAATGTTAAAATCTTTAAGGAAATGTATATAAAAAATGAAACAGGGGGAATTTGGGGATCTTATATGGGTATGCCTAATTGATCTAAGCATACCCACCTTTTTTTACCTTTTTAACAAAAAATCTCATCAAATATACAGTCAAAAATTGACTAATAAAGCTTTTTATGTTATAATATTTTCTGGTTATGGAGAGATGGCCGAGCGGCCGAAGGCGCACGCCTGGAACGCGTGTAATGGCAACCCCATTCGTGGGTTCAAATCCCACTCTCTCCGCCATAAAAAAAGATGTGCATATCATGCACATCTTTTTTATTAATACTTTTTTATTTTGTAGCAGCGCTCATACCTTCTTCTATTGCCCTTAGATTTAGATCTATGAGTGCTGCTTTTTTACCAGTAAGTTTCTTTTCAAGTGCTTTTTTAATTGCTTCTATAGAAACAGCTTTTGTTGCTCCTATATATGCACCCAACATAACCATATTCTGAATTTTTATATTACCGAGATTTTCAGCAATTTCATTTGCTGGTACTTTTATCAATTTTATATCTTTTCTGGTCAATTCTCTATCTATAACAGAAGAATTTATTATCATAACTCCATTTTCAGCCATTTGTTTTTCAAACTTTGTCATAGATGGTATATTAAAAGCTACTACTTCACCAGGTTTATCTATAACTGGAGATGCAATATACTCATCAGAAACAACAATTGTACAATTTGCAGTTCCACCTCTCATCTCTGGTCCATAAGAAGGAAGCCAAGTAGTATATTTAGAATCCATCATAGCTGAATAAGATAAAATTTGACCAAACAACATGACTCCTTGACCACCAAATCCTGCAGCAATTACTCCATGATAACTCATTTATCATCACCCACCTTATCGATAAATGTACCAAGTGGATATTCTTTTACTAAATTCTCTTCAAGCCATTTCATAGACTCTATAGGCGTTAATCCCCAATTAGTAGGGCATGTCGATAATATTTCAACTATACCAAAACCTATATTATTCATTTGAGCTAAAAAGGCTTTTTTGATCGCTTTTTTTGTTTTTATAACATCCTGAGGAGTATCTACTTTATTTCTTGATAAATATGCAACTCCTCTCAATTCTTTTAATACCTCTGAAACATGTAATGGATGACCTTCTTTATTAACATCTCTACCATAAGGAGAAGTAGTTGTCTTCATTCCAAGTAATGTAGTAGGAGCCATCTGACCTCCAGTCATACCATAAATTGCATTATTTACAAATATTGTTGTTATTTTTTCTCCCCTGTTAGCAGCATGAATTATTTCTGCAGTCCCTATTGCTGCTAAATCACCATCTCCCTGATAAGTAAATACAACTTTATCTGGTGTTGTTCTCTTCAATCCTGTTGCAACAGCTGGTGCTCTACCATGAGCAGCAACAGTACCATCAACATTAAAAAATTCATATGCAAAAACAGAACATCCTACAGGAGCAACCATCAATGTTTTTCCTTCTATCCCCAACTCATCTATTACTTCAGCAACTAATCTATGTACAATTCCGTGATGACATCCCGGACAATATGTAAATTCTTTTCCACTTAGAGCATGAGGGCCTTTGAATTTTTCTACATATGCCATATTATTCCCTCCTTATTTAACTAATTCCATTAATTTAGCAAATATTTCTCCTGGTGTTGGTACAACTCCACCCATTCTCCCATAAAACTCAACTGGTTTTTTACCATTTACAGCGAGTTTTACATCTTCTATCATTTGACCAGCACTCATTTCAACTGTAAAAAACATATTTGCTTTATCTGTATGTTTAGCCAATGCTTCGTATGGATATGGCCATAATGTTATCGGTCTAAAAACTCCTGCTTTGATACCTTTTTCTCTTGCCATTTTAGCAACAGATTTAGCTATTCTTCCTATTGTGCCATACGCAACAATAACAACTTCAGCATCATCAAGCATATATTCTTCATACATCTTTTCATTTTCAACTATCTCTTTATATTTCTTTTGAAATTTTATATTCATCTTTTCAAGTCCATAAGGATCTATATTAAAAGAAGTAACCCTATGAGCATCTCTTTCCATCTTTGTACCAACCATTGCCCAATCAGAATGATCAACAAATGAATTTAAATCTTTAAATTCTGGGAAACTTACCGGTTCCATCATCTGACCAAGCATACCGTCTGCAAGTATTAAAACAGGATTTCTATATTTATCTGCAATATCAAAAGATTTTATAGTCAACTCTACCGCTTCTTGTAAAGATTCTGGTCCATAAACAACAAGTCTATAATCTCCATGTCCTCCACCTTTTGTAGCCTGGAAATAATCACATTGAGCCGGTTGTATATCTCCAAGACCAGGGCCACCTCTAACAACATTAACAAAAACCGATGGCAATTCTGCTCCAGCAATATAAGACATACCTTCCTGCATAAGTGAAAAACCAGGAGACGATGTAGAAGTCATAACTCTTTTCCCTGTACATGCTCCACCATATATCATATTAACTGCTGAAACTTCACTTTCAGCTTGTAAAAATACTCCTTCTAGTTCCGGCAATCTTCTTGCCATATATTCAGTAAGTTCACTTTGAGGTGTTATTGGATATCCAAAATAATGTCTACATCCCGCCCTTAAAGCAGCTTCTCCAATAGCCTCCGTGCCTTTTACCATTACTTTTTCTGACATGAACTTCCCTCCCTTTATTTAGCAAGTGTTTTAACTGTTATACATACATCAGGACACATCTGATAACAGAATCCGCAGGCTATACAATCTTCCTGTCTCTGTACTTCGGATGGGTGATAACCTTTAGAGTTATATCCTTCAGAAAAACCAAGAACCTTTTTAGGGCATGCATTTATACATAATCCACAACCTTTACATCTCTCTTGGTCTATCTCCACAAGGTTTTTAAATTCCATTCCATTCCCTCCTTATCAATCCCAGGCTTTTAACATGTATCTTTTTAAAATAAATTTTTCATAATTAGTTTTAATGTTTTTTTCTATACTTTCTTCAACAACTGTAAAAGCAACAGGAATTCCTAATTTTTCAGAAACATTTTTTAATATATTTTCACCATTTGTAATTATTTCTTGTGTCGTTTCTTCCATAATATTTGAATTACATACCAGATAATCTATACTCAACCTTGCTTTAGCTGATAAATTTTGTATATTTTTTATTATTTTTTCTTCCGTATCAGTAAAAGGCCTATTTGTATTTATAACAAAGTATAAAGCAAAATCAGCCTTTTTAACAAAGTTATTTAAAGATCCTAAGACTACAGCACCATCATCATTTCCACCAACATCTATAACAAGTCTATAGTCAGGATTAGTAATATAACCTCCTACAGATGGGGGAATTATGGGAACATCTGCATGCATATATTTTTCAGGAGGCGTTACAACCTTTATATTTTTTTCTTTTAATTCAGAAATAACATCTCTCGTTCTAAAATAAGGACTTATTGTATCTATATCGGCAATAGCAACATTTTCAAACTTTTCCCTTAACTTTAAAGATGTATTTATAGCAATTTCTGTTTTTCCTGATCCAAACATTCCTATGAATATATTATTCTTATATTTTTCAATCATTTAAAACACCTCAATAAACTTTAATTTCTTGCACACCTCTTAAAGCCCTTAAAGCCGATAAAGCAAGTGCGAGTTCTTCATCTCCACCTGGAAAAACATAGATTGGAGCAAGAAATTCCACTTTTTCTCTTATCCATTTATTTATATAATTATCATCATATGCAATACCACCAGTTAAAGCTATTGCATCTATTTCAAAATCAAGAGCTGCTGAAATTTTTCCTATCCATTTAGATATTTGATATGCCATAGATTTATAAATCAATAAGGCGTTCTCATCTCCATCTTTTATCATTTTTTGAACCATTTGAGCATCATTCGTATTTAAATAAGAGGTCATACCTCCATTACCTTTTATCAGTTTTTTCATATCAGATAAAGTATATTCACCACTAAATCCAAGTTCTAAAACACCTGTTAAAGGTAATGTACCAGATCTTTCAGGAGTAAAAGGTCCATCTCCATCAAGTGCATTATTAACATCTACAACTCTTCCCTTATAATGAGCACCTATTGATATACCTCCGCCCATATGTACAACTATGATATTCATATCTTCATAATTTTTCCCAAGCTTTTCAGCCAGCTGTCTTGCAATAGCTTTTTGATTTAAAGCATGAAAAATAGATTTCCTTTCAAAATCTGGATGTCCAGATATTCTTGCAACAGCCATCATTTCATCGACAACAACAGGATCAGCGATAAAAGCTTCTATGTTTACAGATTTTGCCAATTCTTTAGCAATTATTGCCCCAAGATTTGATGCATGTTCTCCATATATCGCTTTTTTTAAGTCATCAATCATATTATCATTGACTTTATATACTCCACCAGGAATAGGTTTTAAAAGTCCTCCCCTTCCTATTATTGCTGAAAAACTTGCAAGTGGAAATCCACTTTTATTCAAAAATTCTTCTATCACATTTTTTCTAAACTCATATTGATGAGTTATAGTGTCATATTTAGCTATTTCTTCTGTTTTATGTCTAACAGTTTGATTTAAAACTTCATTTTCATCTTCATATATGGCCAATTTAGTAGAAGTAGATCCTGGATTTATAACGAGTATTCTAAACATCTCATCACCCCTATGACATTAAAACCGATAATGCAATCGAATATAATTTTGCTTCATTAGAGTCGGCTCTTGAAGTTAAAACTATTGGTTTTTTACCTCCAAGTATAGTACTTGCAATCTTGGCATCTGATAAAAATACCATAGATTTATAAAAGATATTCCCAGCTTCTATATCTGGCATTATTATTATATCTGCATCTCCGGCAACTTCAGATTCAATACCTTTATGTTTAGCCGCTTCTTTTGAAACAGCATTATCCATTGCAAAAGGTCCATCAACAATACAATCTTTTATTTGGCCTCTTCTATTCATCTGTGAAATTATAGCTGCATCAACAGTGGGTTGCATTTTGGGATTAACTTTTTCAAGTGCTGCCACTATGGCAACTTTTGGTAATTCAACACCTATTTTTTTTGAAATTTTAACCGCATTATTTATGGAATCAATCTTTTGATTTAAATCTGGAGCAATAACCATTCCACCATCTGTCATTATCAAAGGTTTATGATATTTATTAATTTCAAAAACACTTATAAGATTCATAGTAGATTTAGTTCTCAATCCATACTCCTCTTTTAAAAAAACAGATAAAAGTTCCCCAGTGGTTATCTTACCTTTCATTGGCAGATCTGTTTCTCCATCAGATACTGATTTTATAGTAGCTTTAATCGCATCATTTTTATTTTTAAAATCTCTTATCTCAAATTTTTTATAATCGATATTTAATCCTGTAGAAATTTTCTTTATTTCATCTTCATTCCCAAATAAAACAGCTTCACAAATGCCAAGATCTACAGCTTTGTTCAAAGCTTCTAATACAACATCATCTTCGGCAACTGCTACAGCGACTTTCTTTTTGGGTGTTATGCTTTTGTTCATATCTATAAGATCTGATAATTTAGTTAAACTCACATTCAAACCTCCTTACTCCAATTCAAAGGACTTTCGGAATTATTAAGTATCCTAAAAGCTCCTAAGGCAAGTGCTTCCATTTCAAAAGATCCTGGATAAACCATTATTAATCCTAATTTAGAAACTCTTTCTTTTATTAAATTTATGAAAGGTTCAGAATTTGCAAGACCTCCAGTTATTATTATCGCATCAACCTCTCCATTTAAAACAACAGTCATTGCACCTATTTCTTTCGCAATTTGATATGCCATAGCTTCTATTACAAGTTCAGCTTTTTCATCTTTTTGAGCCATTTTAAAAGCTTCTCTTAAATCATTAGTACCAAGATATCCTACCAATCCACCATGACCGATGAGTCTCTTTTTTAACTCTTTATGATTGTATAAATCAGAGAATATTATTTTCAACAAATCCCCCATAGGCAATTCTCCAGCCCTTTCAGGACTAAAAGGACCTTCATCATTTGCATTATTTACATCTATCATTTTTCCTTCTTTTTGAGCTCCAACTGAAATTCCACCACCGAGATGTGCTATTACAAAATTACAAGAATTATATTCTTTTCCTATTTCTTCAGAAGCTTTTCTTGCAACTATCTTCATATTCAAAGCATGTAATAAACTTTTTCTTTTAAGTTCTTTAATTCCAGAAATACGTGCTTCTTCACAAAATTCATCTACAGACACAGGATCTGTTACATAAACAGGTATTTTATTATCAGATAATTCATAGCCTATAACTGCCGCAAGATTCGAAGCATGTTCTGTCTTAGTTTCAAATTTTAAATAATGAACCATATCTTCATTTACTAAATAAGTTCCACTCTTTAATGGGGGGAGAATCCCCCCTCTTGCAGCTATTGAATGAATATCATTGATTTTAAGTCCATTTTTATCCAAAAATTTTAGAATCGCTTCTTTTCTAAAACCAATTTGATCCATTATATTTTCATGTTTCTTTAGTTCAGAACTTTTATGTTCTATAGTTTCAGAAGATATCATCTTCTCATCTTCAAAAACAGCTACTTTAGTAGATGTTGATCCAGGATTTATCGTAAGTATTTTATACATTACTCCCCTCCTATTTATATCTCAATACCTTTTTCTTTTGCATATTTATCTATTACTCTTCTAAGTCTTCTCATACCCTCATGTATTTCTTCATGTGATGGTAAACAGAAAGATATTCTCATAGTATTTCTATCAGGTTCATCAACATAAAATGCTTCTCCAGGAATATACAACACTTTTTCCATTTTAGCCATCTCAAACATTTCCATTGTATCTATTCCTTTTGGTAAAGTTATCCAAGTAAAAAGTCCACCTTCAGGTCTTGTCCAATCTATATCTTTTATATCTCCAAGATTTTCTTCTATAGCTTTCATCATAGTATCTTTTTTCTCTCCATATAACTTAATTGTAGGAGCTATTTCATCGTATAAATCATATCTTTGAATGTATCTTGCAGCAAGTCTTTGAGTCAATGAAGGAGAACACAAATCTGCGGCCTGTTTAGTCATGGTAATCTTTCTTATTAAGAATTCATCTCCTATGATGACACCAAGTCTCAATCCAGGAGCTAAAACTTTCGAAAAAGTATTCAACAATATAGTTCTATTAGGTGCAAGAGAATATATACTTGGAACTTTATTCCCTTCAAATCTCAAGGCTCCATAAGGATCATCTTCAACTATTAGAAAATCATATTTTTCTGCTAACTCAACTAATTTTTTTCTCTTTTCAAGATTCATTGTAACTCCACCAGGATTGTGGAAATTTGATATTGCATACACAAATTTAAATTTATCTATTTCACCAATTTCATAAAGTTTTTCAAGTTCTCTCTCTAAATACTCCAAATCCAAACCATCTTTAGTCAATGGTATATTTATAAATTTAGGAGCCCTTTGAGAAAATGCACTTGCAGCACCAAGATATATTGGTCTACTAACTCCACAATAAGAATTTTTATCGAGCAATGTCATTCCTACTAAATAAAGTGCTTGTTGAGAACCAACAGTTATAACCATATTTTCATCTTTAACCCAGTCAATACCATCATATTTTTTCAATAAATTTATATATCCTTTTTTTAATTCTACATCTCCTTCTGTTGTACCATACTGTAAAACAAAGCGATGTTCATTTTCAAGAATTTCTTTAGATATTTCTGCAAGTTTATTTCTTGGAAAAGTATCAGGATCTGGTACTCCGCCACCAAAAGAAATCATACCTGGATTATTTGCTACTTTTAATAATTCTCTTATAATACTTGACTTAATTCTTTTTGAAACCTCAGAAAGTTTACTTTCAAAATTCATATAAACTACCCCCTTGTATTTTTTTATATCCCATTTTCACTTTCAATTATATTCAATTTAACATTTTTAAACAAAACCCATATAAGTTATATATAGTCAAATAATTTGAATTAGAGTGAATTATAGACGATATGAAAAAAATTTCATGAAATAGATTTCATAATTATATTATATCATGGATTTCATTTTTTTATAAAATAGTTTATAATAGAATAGAAATCATAATAAAGGGGTGGAAGAGAATGTGGGAAAACCTAAAAAATTCTGATATCGATATTCATGAAATAATGATGAAAGAATTAAAAAGACAAGAATTTGGATTAGAACTTATAGCCTCTGAAAATTTTGCTTCAGTACCAGTTATGGAAGCAATGGGAAGTATCTTAACCAACAAATATGCAGAAGGCTATCCAAAAAAAAGATATTATGGTGGTTGTGAATTTGTTGATGAAATAGAAACAATAGCAAGAAATAGATTAAAAGAGTTATTCGATGCAAAATACGCAAATGTACAACCTCATTCTGGATCACAAGCCAATATGGGAGTATACTTCGCATTATTAAAACCTGGAGATACTATAATGGGAATGGCTTTGAGTCATGGTGGTCATTTAACTCATGGTTCTCCTGTTAATTTCTCTGGTAAACTTTATAATGTCGTTTCATATGGAGTAAATGAAGAAACTGGAATAATAGATTATGATAATGTCAGAAAAATTGCTCTTGAACATAAACCTAAATTAATAGTTGCAGGCGGAAGTGCTTATGCAAGAATAATAGACTTTAAAAAATTCAGAGAAATAGCAGATGAAATAAATGCTTATTTGATGGTAGACATGGCTCATTTTGCCGGACTTGTTGCAGCTAAAATATACCCAAATCCTCTTGAATATGCACATGTAGTTACTTCAACAACACATAAAACTTTGAGAGGTCCAAGAGGTGGAATTATATTAACAAATGATTCTGATATATATAAAGCTGTTAATAAATCCATATTCCCAGGAATACAAGGCGGACCTCTTGAACATGTCATAGCATCAAAAGCTGTTGCTTTTAAAGAAGCATTGAGTGAATCTTTTAAGGATTATCAAAAACAAGTAGTAAAAAATGCTAAAAAACTTGGTGAAGAATTACAAAAACAAGGTTTAGATATAGTATCAGGAGGAACAGACTCACACCTATTACTAATAGATTTAAACAATATAAATATAACAGGAAAAGCTCTTGAAGAAGCTCTAGGCAAATGTCACATAACTGTAAATAAAAATACAGTTCCAAAAGAAAAGAGATCACCTTTTGTCACAAGCGGAATCAGAATTGGAACACCCGCTTTAACTACAAGGGGTATGAAAGAAGAAGATATGATAATAATTGCAGAATTAATATCAAAAGTTGCAAAAAATATAAAAGATGAAGAAGGAACTATAGATGATTCTATAATTGAAGAAGTTACTTCAAAAGTTAAATCATTATGCCAAAAACACCCTCTTTATAAAGAACTTATATAAACCAAAGATATAAAAAGGTTGCTTATGATAATCATAAAGCAACCTTTTTGTTTTTTTGACACATTCCTTTCATATTTTTGTATTGAAAAAATATCTCACAATATGATATTATAATATAGAATAAAATAGATATACAAAACAATTAAACAATGAAAACAGGAGGTTGGATGATGAAAGTACTTGTTATTAACTCTGGAAGTTCTTCTATAAAATATCAATTATTAAATATGGAAGATGAATCCGTACTCGCTAAAGGACTTGTAGAAAGAATAGGAATAGATGGTTCAAGAATAGTTCATAAAGTTAATGGAGAAAAACATGTTATTGAAAAAGAAATAAAAGATCATGAAATCGGACTAAAATTGGTTTTAGATATTTTAGTTTCAAAAGATAAAGGTGTTCTTAATTCACTAAATGAAATAGATGCTTGTGGACATAGAATAGTGCATGGCGGCGAAAGATTCAAGACATCTGTAAGAATTGATAAAAACAAATTATCTGATATAGAAATGCTTTCTTTCTTAGCACCTTTGCACAATCCAGCAAATGCTATGGGAATAAAGGCTGCTATGGAATTATTACCAGAAGCACCTCAAGTTGCAGTATTTGATACTTCATTCCATCAAACAATGCCAGAAAAATCATATCTATATGGACTTCCATATGAATACTATGAAAAATATAAAGTTAGAAGATACGGCTTTCACGGAACTTCTCATAGATATGTATCAAAAAGAGTTGCAGATATACTTGGAAAAAATATAGAAGATTTAAAAATAATCACTGCACATATTGGTAATGGTGCATCTGTTGCAGCAGTAAAGGAAGGAAAATCAATAGATACATCTATGGGTTTTACGCCTCTTGCAGGATTAGTAATGGGAACAAGATCTGGAGATATAGATCCAGCAATAGTTGGTTTTATAGCTCAAGAAGAAGGAATCACAGCTAAAGAAGTTATAAATATTCTAAATAAAAAATCAGGTATGTATGGAGTTACAAAAGGATTTTCTTCTGATATGAGGGATATAGAAGACAATGCCATCGAAGGTGAAAAAGTTTCAAGACTTGCTTTTGATATATATGAATATAGTATAGCAAAATATATAGGGGGATATGCTGCAGCGATGAATGGTGTTGATGTTCTTGTATTCACAGCTGGAGTTGGAGAGAACTCTCCTATATTAAGAGAAGAAATTTGTGAACAATATCTTGGATATCTAGGTGTAAAAATAGATAAAAATATAAATGATTTCAAAGGAGAAGAAAAAATAATCTCTACTCCAGATTCTAAAGTAACTGTAGTGGTAGTTCCTACAAATGAAGAATTGATGATTGCAAGAGATACAAAAGAAATAGTTGAAAATAAATTAGAAGAATTGAATTAAAAAATAATAATTTTATAATTTAAAATACTCGGTTTCTAAATTGTATAGAAACCGAGTATTTTTTATCTTTTTATTTCTTTATTTTATATGTTTTTGTGATTTCATTTCCTGATTTATCTTTTATCTTAATCACTAAATCTTTTGATGTACTTAAAAGGTCCAAATTTTTTATACTGATATTTCCAGTTCCAGCTGTTTCATTATAATCAACAGTACCAATCTTCTGAATTCCATTATAAGTAATTAAAACACTACTATAATTATTCTCCGAAAAATTAACATTAACTTCAACTATATCTTCTCCAAGGGCTACTTCTGTATTTTCAATCAATGGCGTAGAATCAGAAGTCACGGAATTTATTATCGGCGGATTAGTATCTAGAACTATTGTATATGATCCCGTTATAATCTGTAAATCAGCTTCATCAACTGCTTTCAAATATATATCATATACACCATCAGAACTAATTCCTATATCATCTAATGATTTTAAAGCTATATTCTTTTCATCTCCAACTACACTCTTTTTAGAAGTATTAAAACCAATCTCTACAGTTCCTTGAGTTGCATCAATTGTAAAATCCTCTACTTCCCAACTCAATATCTTTTTAGTAGAATCATTAAGATAATATCTATTATTGTCTATAGGGTTCAAATCTTTTATTTCAAATTTAACTACTGGCTTTTTATTATCTATCTTGACTTTATCGGGCAGAGTTAATTGAGATATATTTCCGGCTAAATCCGTTGCCTTTACTTTTAAAGTGTACTCTCCTTCTACTATACCAAGATCTGGCAAAGTATAAGTCCAATCTTGAATAGAAAAATCATTAGAAAGTTTTTCCATAAATCCCTTATACTTTTCTTTTAATTCTTTATCTATAAAGGTTATTTCTACTTTTTCAGTGGCAACATTATCTTCAACGAATAAATCTACTATTTTATCAGTATTAGTTATGATATCTGGAATATTCTTTTTAGATATATTATTTGGAGCAGTATTATCTTTATAAATATCAACTTCTTTTAAAATAAAATTAGAATTCATATCTGTAGAATCTATTTTTAAAGTAACTTTATCTCCATCTGAATAACTCGTAGTATCATTAAGTTCTAATAAAATATTTCCTAAATTAAAACTATGATACTTTTTACTATCTGTAAAAACATAACTCTCATTTAATAAATAAAATACTGTTTTATAAAGCTTATTATCATCATAAATAGATAATATGGAATTACTAAAATCATCGCTAAGATCGTTATAAGCCAACACATTTCTATTTCTATCATTTTCATCTATTATTAAATCTTCTAATACTGGCAAATTCTTTTCTATTATAAATGAAGTAATCTGGCTTTGAATCAAATTTTCAGCTTTATCTTTTAAATAGTATTTAACTTCATACTCTCCATCTTTCAAATAATCTAAATCCAATGAAGCTTTACTCTCATATGGAATTAAAAATCCACTTTCTTTCTTTTTATCAGATGAACCCTTTAAATTATACTCAAAATAATAATCATCAACATCCCAAATAAGATTTTCAGAATTATTTGTGTTTATATTTACATCAAATGAAGCTCTTCCATAACCATTTTTAAAAACTCTCTCAATCTTACCAATAGTTCTAGTTCCATCTGCATCTATGAGTATTTTCTGAGAAATTTCTTCTAATTTATCACTGTATTTAGTTTTAAAATTAAGTCTTGCTGTATAATTCCCATCTATTATAGAATCATTTATTTTTGCTATTATTGTGTATTTATTATTTCCCGAATAATCAACAACTATACTTGGTTGTATTATTTTTGGACCTTCAAGTTTTAATTGTATAGAATCTTTATTTATAACATTTGTTACATCCAAACCTTCAGACATCTCTATTTCGAGCAAAGCTCTAAATTCATTATCATTTATAATATTTGTGTCATTATTTATACTCAATCTTTTAGCTTTGGCATTTTCAGTTAAATAAATATATATAGGATCTTCTGTTTTATTATAAAAGTTTATAAAATCTCTAACTATTGAATTAGTCTTTGCTTTAAGTCCTAAAATATAAGATTTATCATAAGATATTATATCGAGTTTATAATGCCCTATACCTTCTTTAAAATCAAAATTAGATATATTTAAACCAGTGCTTCCAAAAACAGACCTAATATTTTCAATATTTATTATAGATTTATTCTCTATAGTTTCTTTCATTCCATTATACAGTGATTTTTTAAAAGTATATGAATTCTCAGAGTTTCTTTGATAGAGTTCTATATCAAATCCTCCTATATAATGATTATCCTGCATATCTATATTTATGAAGTTCAAATCATGATTACCTATTGTAAAATATTTTTGAGATACTTCATCTTTTTTTATTCTTATATTAGATATTTCAAATTCATAATCATTTAATTCTGGTTTCTTAAAATCAAGAGTATTTAAATTAAATTCATATATATTTTTCGATTCATCATATATAGGTTTCTTCACATATATTTTCACATTATTTGTTCCTATATTAAAATCTTCTTTTGATATATTAGACTTATATGAAAAAACATTTTTACCTTCATATTCTGTTGAAGGATTTATATCTTCTGGATTTATTATTTCTGAAACAATTTTATCATTTATATATACATCAACCTTTTCAGGTTTATTATAGTCTATTAGATTAAAACTAATATCTATATTTGTTTTATTGGATATATCATAATTTATAGGGATAAAATATTCTGTATTTTCATATTCTTTATCTTCCCTATAACCTTCTCTGAAAAAAGTCTCAAACTTTAATTCACTTGGAGTCGCTATATCAGTAATGACCTTTAATGATGGTTTTTCAAATATGATTTCACTATCATCTCTTATAGTTAAAATTTTTTTAACTTGTTTATCATAATCACCATACTTACTTCTAAAGATTATTTCATAATCTCCAGGCTCATCAAATATCAATTTTTTATCTTCTGTTATTGCATTCAAAAATATAGGAAATTCATATCTTGTAAATGTATTATCTTTGTTTTCTCTCAATTCATCTCTCAATTTGAGTTCTTGAGAACCATCTTTAATTTTTTTTGCAAAAACAGTTAAACTCGCACCACCAGAAGTATCAACCTTAAAATTTATAAAGTCTTGAGATCTTCTAACAGTTATATTTTCTATAGATGGTTCAATAACTTCAAGATGTAAATTCTTTATAGAAACCTTATCAGCTTCAAGTTCTGTTTTTATACCAAGTATATTAATAGTACTTAATTTAAAAACATAATCAGTAGTTCTATAAGATATCCACTCTTTACTATTTTTTTCTAATTTGCTTTCATCAAGTTTTTTATCTATAAAAGGATTACTACTTATAGACTTAGAACTATCAGGGGTGATTCTTTCAAATACCTCAACTTTAAAAGTATCTATACCAAAATCGTCATCTATTTCATAATTTATATTTATAGGATCTCCTATTCCAGGTTCATAATTATCTGGAAATAATTTCAATCTTGATCCATAAGCTTCTTCAACAGTTTCAACAACTTTTATATAATAAATATCTTCCAATATATAGGCCTTATCAAAAGTATCTGTAATTTTAATTTTTAATTCGTACTCACCTATATTTAAAGCCTTATATCTTTCTTTAGTTTGCCAAATATTCTTCTTTGCATCATATCTATCAGCTTCAAAATCCTGTCCATTTATTATATATGTTACATTCTGAATATTTTGAAATTTAGAATTAATTTCAGAAATAACACTTAAATTAGTATTTTTAGATATTTTAAATGTTTTTTTTGCTGAAACTGTTTTATAATATATATCTTGAGAAATTTCTTTAGAATTATAAAAAAAGTTTACATTTAATTTCAAATTTGAAGCTGTGTATAGTTCATCACTGTACACTATATTTTGTTTTAATTTAACTGTATTATTTATCCCATCTTCAAATGTTTCAACCTTCAAATATATTTCATAAACTCCTTTTTCTAAAAATTCTGTTTCTACAATTTCCTTATAAGACACTATTTCTTCTGTTCTCGAAAATTCTTTTTTAAAAAGAGTTGTATTTATGAAATCTTTTCTTGCAAATAATTCCAAGCTCTTTATTTCAGCACCTAAAAAGGACTCTGCTGAAACATCAAATAATACTTTATCTCCATCTTCTATAAATATATTGTCATTTACAGTATATTTATTCCATTCTTCTTCAATTCCATTTTTATATATACTTTTAGGTGTTAAACTCAAAACAGGATCTTTTTTCTTTCCAACTTTTATTTCTATATTTTTTTCAATTTTATTTCCAACTGTATTATAAGCAACAACCCTTACATTTATAGTCTGCTCAGAAGATTTTTGTCCTATCTCTTTAAATTCATAAGAATATTTTTCTAAAGGTCTTTGAAGTTTTATTTCTTTTCTAACTCCATTTATAAATATTTCGATTTTTTCTATAAGTGAAATTTCATCTTCAGCTTTAATACCTAATATTATATTATCAGTTTTACCAGTTATATCATCTATCACATAATACCTTTTATAATCAAGATCTAGAGTTATTTCAGATTCAGGATTTGGTGATTCAATTTTTATTGAATATGGATTATTTTCAGATTTATTATTTAAATTATCTGAAACCGAAACTTTAAAATCATTATCTCCAACAATCAAATTATCAAAAAATACCAAATACCCACTTTGAGTTATTCCATCATCTTCTTCTACAACATAATATCCATTTTTGCTAGTTAAAACACTATTTGGATCTTTATCATATTTAGAATTTATCGTAAAACCATTGATTATGAAATTTTTAATTCCACTTCCAACTTCTTCAAAATAAAATTTCATTTTATAAAGATTTTCATCATTTATTTTTTGGTATAAATCACTTTTACTTTTTTCTTTATCTGAAATCATTTTTGGTTTCTGATCATCAGATACATTAAAACTTATGCCCTCTAATATTTGACTTGTTTTATTTCCAGATGTATCTGCCACAACTATAAAAATTCTGTATGAACTATCATCATAAGGTAAATTCAATCTTATACCTTCAGCTTTATAATCATTTCTCCCATAATTGTTGACCAAAGTCCTTATAGGTTTAGTCAAATCTGTACTTTTAAAAACTTGGACATAATTTATAGCTTGATTATCTCTAACCTTAAAATTGATTATTATTTCATCATTAGCCTTATAAAGTTTTGTTATAACCCCTTTAGAACTTTGAAATCCTTCAATAAATGGTTTTTCATAGAATTCAGGAGGCTGATTATCTTGAAACATCATACAACTCGTCAACAAAAACATAGAAATTAAAAGCATAATAATAAAGTATAATCTATTTTTCATACAGCACCTCCTAATCTATTATTTTTAAAGTCTTTTTTTCACTCATAACAAAGTTTTTAACAGAATCTTCTGCATAAACATATATTTCATATTCATTTTTTGGCATAAAATCAAAATCTCTGAAATCATATTCAGTACTTGAAACATCAACATCAATTATCTTATCATTAACTATTATGCTAACCTTACCACCACTAATATTATCATCAAAAACACTGTACTCAATTTTTAAAGAACTTATATCTGATTTAGATATCTCATAAACTCCGTCTTTTAGAGTGGCATTGATTATATTCACATTATTGATTTCTGGTTTTTTAGTATCTATTTTTATCGCTTTTGTAATTTCTTTAGTTCTTCCAGAGATATCATATAAAGTTATATTTATATTTTTATCTTCTGATATATCCTTTCTCAAATCAGGTAAGTTTAATCTAAATTCATTATCAAAACTTGTTTTACTCATAAATATATGATCCGAAAGATTTTCAAATAAACTACCATCATCCTCTATAGAAATTGCTCTCACTTTTATATCTTTTTTCAATTTAATATTTAAAGGATTTAAGCCAGTATTTTTATTCGAATAAATTTGTAATTCATTGTATGAATCTATATCCGCTTCTTTTGTACTATCATACTTAAAAAGATCCAAATTGATTATATCCCTTTCATCCAATCCATTTGTAGTAGAAATCCTTATAAAGGATGAGTTGATTTCATCTGGATTTGTTTTAGAAAATATATCATATGCATATTCTTTATTCGATGTTGCTGGAAGAGTTATCTCTTGATCATCGATTTCGATTAAAACACTTTTAAAAGAGTTTGAATTATAGAATTTGAAAGTATCTCCATCATTTAAAGCCATAATTCCTCTATATAAACCATAATTATTCACATTATTTATTACTGTCATATTACCTCTAATCTCTATTTGTTTAAAATTATTTCTTATGAAAATATTGTTATTTTTATCTACTATAACGGGTCTAATCTCGTATATTCCCGGATAAAAATCATTTAAAGAATAAAAATATTTTATATTTTCTTTTTGAAGTATATTACTCTGTACTATACCTTTTCCTCTAATTTCAAAGTATATATTTTCTATATCATATTTAAATTTTTCAATTATCTCTAAGTATATTTCATTTTTATCTGTATCATATTCTAATTCAGGTAAAGCATAGCTTGATTCTCTATCTATTATTATCTGTGTCTCAGCTTTAAAATCTTTCCCTTGAACATTTTCGAATTCTATGGAAAGTTTGGCTTCACCATCGTATACAGAATCTGGCATTTCAACATTCAAATAGAAGTTTCTATTTATTTCATTTTTTTGTGCAAAATTAACTTCTGTGATACTTAATTTATTATCAATACCATTCTGAGTTATATAAGCATTGAAACTGTCTTTAGATTTATTCAAAGAATCAACATTTTGAATTATCATATTCAAAGTAGGGAATTTAGAGCTTATAACCCCATAGCCTTTATTGTTTATATCTTCTTGATTAAAAACTATACTACCAAGTATATCAAGAACTTCCAATATTCTTATATCTTTAACTATCTTCTTTGAAGTATATTCTTTTAAACCCATCATATAATCCGGAAAATTATTATTTTCTAAGTATTTATAGCTAGAATTTCTTAGTTCTATAACTAATTTATAATTCCCCTGATTATTCATAAAATTATAGTTGAAATTATATCCCCAATTATCAACACTTACTTGATCAAATGCTCTTTTAAATATAGTTTCGGTACTTCCATTCAATGTATTTATGATATACATTTCAATCTCAGAAACTCCCAAAGGATCTAAGAAACTTCCCTGAGAAAAACTAAAGCTATAATCTTCATCTTTTATAATTTCTATATTTGGATCCGAAGATTCATAATTATCTTTGTCCAAAGAATAACTTTGATTATTATTCGAATTTTCTATATTTAATTTGAAATAATTTATATCTGGATTATTTAACCCTATTGTAAATAGGTTTATATCTATCATATCTGAAGGACTTGATTTATCATTTATATATACAGATATAGTATTACCTTTTAAATTTACATCTTCTGCCAATATCTTTGTTTTGAAAGTATACAATCTTTTCTTAGATTTATCATCTATTTCTTGGGATATTAAATCCAATTCATAATCTTTAGAATTATTTATTCTTATTTTCGCATTATTTATATCACTATAATTCAGAAGTTTCAACTGTAAATTTAAATCTGATATATTTTTTCCTTCTTCTGTTTTCACAGGTATATAATATCTATCAGAATAAAAGCCATTATCCACAAGTTCATTTATAGATGTATCGCTCATTATTATTAAACCTTTTTCAGAATAAATTTCAAACTTATTACCATCTTCGAGTTGGAAAAGTATATAATCATTTGTAATCTTTCCATTAAATTCTCTTTGAACTTCAATTTTATATCTTCCGATATTGGGAAATATATCATAATTATTTATTTTAATACTATCCTTTATTATTCCATCTGGACTTATATTTTCTTTGGCATAAGATTTTTCAAATGTTTTTTCATCAACAGAATAAGTTCCATCATTATTAGAATCATAATAAATTTTTAAATTATTTTCAGAATCTGATAATGTGCTTATTTCCATAGATATCTCACCACCATAAAAATAAGTATTTTCATTAGGTGGTTGAACTAATTTTATAGATATATTTCTAACTTCAACATCTATATCAAGGGTATTGGAATAGTTTAATGTATTTATAGCTTTGAATCTTATTCTATAATACCCATCTTCTTTTGGAGTCCAATTCAATAATGATAGAGTTGCATTCTTTAAATTGAGCGGAGAATCATTTGAACCACTTTGAACAAATGTTGAACTATCTAAAGTTCCATCCTCATTCTTTATTTCTTGTATAGTTCCCTCACTAAGTTTAAAGATCTGTATCGAAATTAATTTCAACAATCCTTCATCAGAAAAAACTCCCGTAAATTCAGGTATATTCTCAGGTATTATTATTTTATCTATTATATTTGTCTTTATATTAGGTATATATATATCACTTTCATTTTCAAATATTATTATTTCATATCCTGTTTTAAGCTCTGTATTTCCTTCTTCATCTTCAACAAAAATATCAAAATTAATTCTATTCTTCGACATATCATAAGAAGGTATAGGATACCCTGTATCAGTCTTAAAAATAAAAGGATTTGCACTCGATTTTGCAGCCAATGTTTTTCTATTTACTCTTATTTCAACATTTTTTATTTTTGTTTGTTTTCTTTCTATCTTGATATTAAAAAATATATCAGCATTTTGAACAACTTTAAAAGTTTTTACACCGTTTATCTCCCTATTATTATGTATTAAAGAAATAGAGCTTATGACAGGTGTACTCGTATCTTTAAGCATTATAGTCTTTTTTAATAAAGAATTTGATTTATAATCTATATAATTACCTTTTTTATCTTTAACATATAAAGATATATTAAAATTATTAGAATCAACAGTTATTATTTCTTCGCCTTCATAGTATTCATTATATTCATTGGAATCTTTATAATTTTTAAAATTATTAAAAGATTTAATCCCATCTCTTCCATAATTCAAAACAACTTTATCAAGCGCTATATCATCGACTACTTTAAACTTAACCATCACCTGATCATTTGGACATATATCCGCTTTTTCAATGGGTATCAATTGTTCTCCATTTATTTTATATATATCAAAATATTCAAAATCAGGATTTTCATCCTGTTTTATATTTATTTTTATCTTCTCAGTTTTTTCACTCGAACATCCAATTAATTTTATTTCATGCTCTATAATTCCAGATGTTCTATCTACTCCGTTTCTGTATACATTATCCTTAAACTCTTTTGTTTTTGAATTGCCATACTTAGATATGCCATCAAAAAGCACATCTTCTATATAATTATTGCTGGTTGCATCTATAGTTATTGTGTACGGAGTATTTGGAACTATATTATTTGGATAGTCTAAGTTCAGCTGTAAATCATCTAACCCTTCACCTCTTTGTACAACAGTAATATTTTTAGTCCATTGTTTTTCATTATCAAATTTATCTTTAACTTTTATTACAAATTCATATGTTCCAGGAGTAAACTTATTCTTTATATAATAAGTTCCAGTTTCTTGCCAATAATTTTTAGATTCTATAACATAATTTCCTTCTTGTAATTCACCGTTTACAAATATTTTAATACTCTCTATTCCTTCACCTTTATCTTGAAATTTAAAAGAAAAATCTTCTCCCAGTTCTACATTTTTTTCAAAACCTTCAAGAAGAGTTGGTTTTATATCATCCTCAGTCATAAATTTTGCTATATCTTTTCCGCTTTTAACTGGAGCTGTCACTGCATTTCCATTTGTATCTATAACTTTTATATTCAAACTATAAAATCCCTTAGATGGCGGTAGATATATGGATTCCGAACGCTTTATTTCTTTATTATTTGATTTTTCTACTAATTTCGTGAAAGGAACAGTATCACCACTTTTATAAACAGATATCTCCTGAATTCCTTGATTATCTTCGACATCTATATTTATAGTTATGATGTCACCAAGTTTCTTTGAATATATTCCCTTATTTTCCCCCTCTATAGTGGGTGCCTTGTTGAACTTAGGATTAATATTATCTTCGAGAAACATACAACTGCTCAAACTCATCAATAGCAACAAAAGTATGGTGAATAGAAGAGTTTTTTTCATCTCATCTCACCTCAAATTCTATTATATAATCTTGTCCTTCTTTTAAATAATTTCCATTTTCATCTTGTATCTGAATATTTCCACCAAAAGAATCTCTATAAATCTTTATTATATATCTACCTTTTTTCAAGGTATCATTAAATCCAGATGGTGCAGATATTCTAAGTGTATTTTCACTCAAAACATAATTAAAAGTAGGATCATTAACAACACTTTGTCCTTCATAAAGTATTTCACCCAAAATTGTATCTGTATTTAAAATTATTTCAGAAGTATCCTCTATATTTATATCAAAATTCCATGATGTATTGGTCTCATATTCCACATTTCCTCTATTAGGTGGATTGATTTCAAAATTTTTTCCAGAATTGTTCAAAGTTATTATTGCATTTTTTATCTTTGGAGGTGTTTTATCTTCAAGATAAACCCTTATCGTATCATTATCTGTAGCTTTTACAATATTTTCTGAATCTTTTATTTCTGCTTTTAAATTGAATACATTTTCTCCTTCCTTCAAGGAAACAGCTGGAAATGTGTATCTATTTTGATATAATAAGTCTTCTTTCATCAAAGATTTATCATCCACTCCATCAAATATTTCAAAAGAGTATGTATAATCTTGTTCAATATTTTTATTAGTTCTCATCTCAGCTATGAGATTTATAAATTTATTATTGGATTCATCATCCTCATATACATATCTATTAGATTGAACTTCTAAAGCTCTTCCATCAAGATATTTAGGCTGTAATTTCACTTCATATGAGGTTTTACTTATTTTGATCTTATAATTTTCTATTGTAGTATTTCCTATGAAATCTTCAGCTATTATTTTTATATTTTGATCAGAAATATTTGTATCCAGGTTTAAACTTATGGTATCCTCATAACGTTCACCATAGTTAAATACTTTATCAACTAATATCTGTTCTGTACTCGCATCTGTAACAACAGATGCTTTTATTTTATAAACGCCAGTATTTCCAAATTCTTTCAGATCTTTAACTTTAAAGTTTAAATTATAAGTATCTGCAATAGTTTCAACTTTAATATCATTTCCAGAAACAATTTCAAGAGAACCTGTATTTTCCATATAAGTTATCTCTGGATTATAATTATCATCAGACACTATCAAATTCAAAAACATTTTTTCTTTAAAATCTTCATTTTCAAAGTTTGTATTTGGATTATTGGAATCATAAAGTACAAATATAAATTTTTTTAAATCATCTTCTTTACCAGAAATTGGAAATGCATTAAACAAATCTTCTTTATCAGTTATTTTTTTTACTACAGTTCCATCCTCATCAAATATTATTAAAGAAGGATCTCCGAGATCATTCAACTCTATATCAAGTTTTATAGAAGCAGAGTTTTTTTCGCTTTTTTTTATAACATATGTTTTACCCTCTTGATTTTCTATATTTTTTTCTGTTCCATTTAAAACCCTTATATCTTTTATATAATTATTATTTTTAACTGATTCTATCTTTAAATTCTTGGATGCTTTTATTTCTTCTGAATTTGCAAGTCTATACTTTCCAATAAAAGTATATTCTCCACTCTTGGTTGGTGTATATTTTATACTAACAGATTTGTTATTCAATACTTCGAATTTACCATCTGTTGAGTCTGGGGTAAGAGTATAATCAATACCATTTTTTGAATTAACCTCTAAACTAAAACTACTCAATTCATTGTTGGCAAGAGGAAGGTTCAATGAAAGTATAAACTCTAACTCTTGATTGGTTTGTAAAGATTTAGTTGCATCGGGTTGTTTTATAGATAATGTTAAAAAAAGGCTCTCCTTTCCAACACCATTCGTACAGGCAGTTAAAATAAAGGTTAATGATATTAATATAGCTATCAAGATTTTTATTTTTTTCATTTTTACCCCTCCAAATTTTTATTTTTTTTCTATTATTTAATCGTCTGAATTTTTATTTTTTTTAATTTATACGATTAATTTTTCTATATGACATGTTCAAATTCCTGTTATATAATTTTTTTATATTTTATACCAAGAAATGTTATAATTATATTGTAAGATATATATGATATATGAAACTTTAAATAGAAAGATACTATTGTTTCAAACATAGTGACTTGAAAAATAGAGCAATAAAAAAGGGATATGAAATAAAAAACAAGTAAACGAAAAGCAACAAAAATAAAAACAAGTAAAAAAAGGAATAAAATTTGAAGAATTTCTATCCAAAAACATTCTAAAATTATCCTTAGAAAAATCAAAATAACGATAACAGTTAGACCTATGAAGAGGACAATTAGAAGG
>NZ_QGGI01000024.1 GCF_003148465.1 Oceanotoga teriensis | reverse complement strand
TGTGTTAGGCGCGCCGCCAGCGTTCACCCTGAGCCAGGATCAAACCCTTCATCCTTATGGTTTGTCCTTCTTCAGTTCTTTCTCTGACGTCTTTTTCTTCCTTACCTTATTGGCTTTCTTCTATCCACTTTTCAAATAGCTTTTATTTCTTGCTTAACTGTGTCTAATAATATCATATTATTTTTATTCTGTCAATTTCTTTTGTTTGAACTATTCCTTAATTATTCGTTAATCCATCAATCAATTAATTATTTTTTATTTTAAATTAAATATAAATAAAAAAATAAGAACAAATTCAATTGTTCTTATTTTTTATATATTATAAAGAGAAAGTCCTCTCAGAGGGTTGAGGCACTTAAATTTTACTACTAATATATAGATTATTTAAGTGACTATGGTAATTATTTACTCACAATTACTAAAGTAATATACTATATATTATTTTTTATTCTTTTATATTCGATATATCCTCTATATATATATTTCCAGACTTAATCTTTATATTTAAAAAATTATTTGTATTATTTTTTTGTTTTTTTAAAGTTTTATCATGTTTTTCTCCAAAATATGATATATCACCATCTTGAGTTTCTAAATTTATAGAAAAATTTTTATCTTTAACAAATATTTTTATATCACCAAAATCAGATTCTATATCTATTTTTTTTATTTTTTCACTCATAATTACAAGTTTTAATTTTTTAGATCTTATATCTGTATATTCACCATATAAATTTTCTATATAAATATCAGACTCTTGAGTAAGTATATTAAAATAATTTTCAAAATATATTCCGTTTTTCAAAATTATATTGGATGATTTTGAATTCATGTTTATACTTCCAGATGACATGATATTTTGTGATTCTATATTCCCTTGAATATTATTTATATCTAAATCATGTACATTTAAATTTTTTAATGATATATTTCCATTAACACTTTTCAAAACACAATTTTCTTTGACATTTATATCTTTTATATTTATATTTCCAGAATAATTCGAAAAGATAACATTATCAAACTTAGCTGTAGTATAAATTGTTATTCTACCACTGCCATTCCAACTACTTATCAGATGTTCATTATTTATAAGTAACTTTTTAAATAATGAAAAAGTTTTAGAATTATCAAAAAGATTTTCGTTTATATTAAATGTATTTAAATACGGTTTAAAAGAAATATCTGGAAATAATCTTTCATTATTTTTCAAAGTCATTTTTATATTATTTTTCATAGAATAATATAAATTTATATCAACAAAATTTAAATCCGCTTTTAAATTTTTATAGTTAAAAAGCGGTATATCATAAACTTCTATTAAATTATATTCTTTAGAAAAAAGAATAAGGCTAAAAATTATAAATATAAATGTACAAATTTTTTTCATATATCTTAACTTTCTAATGTCTTATTTATATATAAAGCAAGTTGAGTTCTATCTCTTAATTGAAGTTTTGACAATATTCTTGTTAAATGATTTTTTACCGTTCCTTCTGTTATAAACAATTTTTCAGATATTTCTTTATTTGAATTACCTTCTGAAATCAGTATCGCAATTTCTATTTCTCTTTGAGTCAAATTTTCATATGGCCCTTTTATTTTAATTTCTTCTTTTTCTTTTATGCTATTTTGAGAGTTATTAAAAAATTTAACCATTTTACTCGCCATTTCCGATTGGATTAATAGATTTCCTGAATAAACTGTTTTTATAGCTTCTATTATTTCATCAGATTTAACATCTTTTAAAATATATCCATCAGCCCCATTTTTTAAAGCTTCAAATAAATATTCATCATCTTTAAAAGTTGTTAAAATTATAACTTTTATATTTTTAAAATTCTTTTTTATAATTTTAGTAGCTTCAACTCCATTTAAAACAGGCATTCTTACATCCATCAATATGACATCTATATTCAATTCATTTAATTTTTGAATAGCTTCATTTCCATTTTCAGCTTCTGCCATCACTTCTATATCTTCATTCAAGGATAATATCATTTTTATACCATCTCTTATCAAAGGTTGATCATCAACAATCATAACTTTTATCATTATATACACCCTCCAGAGGTATCTTTATTAAAATAGAAAAATTTTTTTCATAATCATAAATTACTTCACCATTAACACTTTTAACTCTTTTTTCTATACCCTTCAATCCATTTCCTTTTTCAAATATTCCATTAAAAAATCCGTTATCAGATTCTTTTATTTCAATAAAATCACCATCATTTTTTATATATAAATATATTTTATTTCCTTTTGAATGCTTCAAAGAATTAGTTATCAATTCCTGTGATATTCTAAAAACAGTATATTTAATATTTTGATTCATATTTTCTATATTCCCATCAAAAATATACTCTATTACTTTTTCTTTAGTACTCACATTTTCTATCAAATTTTCTATACTTTCTTGTAAGTTATTTATATTTAAATCTTCCTTTAAAGTATTTACAGCCTTTCTTAAATCCTTCATAGAATTTCTTGCAAGATTTTGAGATTTTTCTATTATACTTTCAACTTCTTTACTATTATTTTTATATATTTTTTCTAAATAATCTAAATGCATTATTAATCCAGCTATAGAATGTCCTATTGAATCATGTATTTCTTGTGCAAGTCTGTTTCTTTCATTTTGTATAGTTAAAATTTCTATTTCTTCTAAAGAATTTTTTAGCTTTTCATTTAATTTCATGACCTTATTTCTTTCATTTATTAATCTCTTTATTAAAAATAAAATTGCGACTATTACAAAATATATGAATATATTTGTAAAAAAATCCGTACTATTATAAATGATCAATTCAAATATATTTTTATCTTTTATTAAATTCATACCACTATTTACAAGCCATATATATGTAAAAGATAAAAAATGAAAAATACCTATCAAGAAAGAATAAATACCACTTTCATCTATTATAAATTCATAAGTTAAAAAGAAGAAATATATCAAAAAATCATTACTAACATAAGCCGTGAGAAATACAGATATGATTATAGAAAATATAAAAGATATTATAAAAAATACTCTTCTTGATTTAATCATATATCTAAAAATATCATTGACAAATATAAATCCAACTATTATCAAATATTTTATTAAATCATTTGGAAAATAATGATACTCTTCTATTAAACTAAATATTAAAGCTGCATATATAGACAATCTTATAGTGATTCCATAAAAAAATATTTTTTTATTCATATAGACCTCCATTATATAACTATTATATCAAATACAGAGTCATATTACTTTATCATAGAACAAAAATATTTTAATCGTTTTATTTTAATTTTTTCTTAACATAAGAAAAATTTAAGAATCGTATTTTTTCACTTCTTATTAACTTTATTATATCAAACGTTTAATTTCTGTTTGAAAAATTAATATTTCAAAATTAATTTTATTATGATAAAATAATTATCTGTAAACAAAATATAAAAATAATTAATTTAAAGTTAAAAAATTACAAATTATTTCAATAAACATGACTTTAGTCATATATTTATAGTTTATTTTTTTGTTATCATATGTAATGAAAAATTAACCTTTTTTCACATCACTCAAAGGGGGGAATAGGATGAGAAAGTTTTTATTGTTTTTATTTATCTTAGTTATGGTCTTATCATTCGCTGTGAAAGGGCCACAACCTGACAAAATTTACTTTGGAGCGAGAATGTCTCAAGATATCGCCGTAAAAGATATTTCAGAAGGTATTTTTGACCTTTTCATGAATAGTGTTCCAGGATCAATGTTTAAAGGGTTAGATAAAGCTACAAGAGATAAACTCGATGTTTATTCAGTACCTTCTGGAAGTTGGGATTTGATTTTAAACCCAATACCTAATGCCGCACCTTATCAAGTAGAAGTTCAAGGAAAGACATATTTTAATCCTTTTGCAATAAGAGAAATAAGATTTGCAATGAACTTTTTAATTGATAGAAAATATATTGTTGAAGAAATACAAGGCGGATCTGGTGGACCTTCTTTTACACCTGCAACACCAGGTCAACCAAATGCTTGGAAAGTTGATTTGGTAGCACAAAAGATGGGTATCACTCCTGAAGGAGATAAAGAAAAAGCTTTAGCTGATATAGAAGCAGCCATGCAAAAAGCTTCACAAATACCAGAAAACAAAGGTAAATTGGTTAAAAAAGATGGTTTCTGGTATTTCAACAATGAACCAGTTACAATAAAATTCATAATAAGAGTAGATGACCCAGAAGGTAGACTTAAACTGGGAAATTATGTTTCTGATTTAGTTGAAGAAGCAGGCATAAAAGTTGAAAGACTTTTATGGGATAGATCTAAAGCTTCTAATACTGTTTATAACACAGATCCAGCTGACTACATATGGCAAATGTATACTGAAGGTTGGGGTGCTGGTTCAACATATGTTTGGTGGAGAACTCCTGTAAATCAACATCTCGCACCACGTGGAACTAATATGCCAGGTTGGGGACTCGACACATGGTGGAACTATGAACAACCAGAAATAGATAAATTAGCTTCAGATTTTATGAATGGTAATTTCTTAACAGAAGAAGAATATTGGGAAAAAATAACAAAAGCAACAGAATTGGGAATTCATGACTCAATAAGACTTTTTATAACTTATCAAAATGATTTTTATGTTGCAAACAAAGATAGATTTATTGAAAGAATGCCTTATGGACTCGGTGATGGTTTGAACAGATGGAGTCTTGAAAATGCAAAAGTTAAAGATAATATCTTAAAAATAATTCAATTCTCTGCAGCAGGTAATCTTTTTATGAATGCATGGGATCCAATAGGATATAATGGATTTGGAGATACTTATTCAAGTAATGTTTCAACAGTTATGTTCGAAAGAAGTATGATCGATACTCCATTTGGAGTTACCGTTGAAAGAGTTGCAACTCTTAAAGATTTCAAATCGGCACCTTATAAAGATGCTGAAGGAAATATAAAAGGAAATATAAATGTTCCAGCTGATGCAGAAATATATGATATAAATCAGAAAAAATATGTTCCAGTTGGAAATGGTGTTAAATCAGTATTTGAAGCTACTTGGGATTTAAGTTACTTTAAATGGCATCATGGAAGAATGATGGATGTAAGAGATTATATTTATGCTAATTCTTTTATATTTGATTGGTCAACTAAAGCTAATGATCAGGATAAAAAATATCATCCTCATATGGAAATGCAATTTAAAGATTCAATAGATAGTGTATATGTTGCATGGGAAATATTAGATGATAATACTATAAGAACATATGGAAACTATAATTTCCCTATGAATAAATTAGATATGGCTGGAGGATACGCTCCTTCTTTAAGAATAAGTTCAAGAAATCCTGGAGTAGGTGTTGCTTGGGAAATTGCAGAAGCATTGGCATTATTAGTTATTGAAAATGATAGTCAATCTGGTACTAAATGGGGTTTCAATCAAGAAGAAGGCGTTGAAGAAGTAGATGTAAAAACTCCTAAATGTGTTAAGGATATAAGAGCTAAATTAAATCAAATGATAGATAGAAAATATATACCTGAAGAATTGAATGGTTTAATAACTGCTGATGAAGCTATAAAAGATTATAAAATGGCTATAGATTTTATAGATAAATATAATCATGCTTTCATAGGGTATGGTCCATTCATGTTGACAAAAATAGATACAGATTCAAATTATGTTGAACTATCAGCATACAGAGATGCTTCATATCCATTCGAAAAAGGACATTGGGAAAAAATTTATAAGAAAGATAGAGCAAGAATAGATAGTTTAACTGCTCCTGATATAGCAATGTCTGGTGAAGATGCCGAATTTGAAATCAATGTTTCTAAAGTTAGTTTCCCTAATGATGAAACAGCTTTAGCAAATGAAGCAGAAGTAAAAATAATACTTGTAACTCCTGAAGGCGAAGTAGAATTTGATGCTATGAACTATGGTCCTGGAGAATTTATGGGATTAATTCCATCAACAGCTACTGAAAAATTAGATTCAGGTAGCTATATATATGTTGTAACTGCAACTCTTGATGGATTATTTGTTGATACAAAAACAGGATCTTTAGTTATTTATTAAAAACAATCTTAAGGGGGGATTTTATCTCCCCTTTTCATAAACAGGAGTTGATCATATGTATTGGAAATATGTAATAAAAAGAATTATAGCCGGTATAATAATGTTTATAATTCTTATGTTTACATACTCTGCCCTGTTCAACAAAGTAATGGAAGAAACAACTATGGGTACCATTAATGAACAAATAAGAATGGAAGTAAAATCATTATCAGAAAATAACCCTAAATTTGATGCCTCTTCTTTTGTTAAGAACAGGAAAGAATATTATATAAAGCTTTATGGTCTAGATAAAAGTTATATTGAAAGAGTTTTTAATAATACTTGGAAAACTATAAGATTTGATTTTGGTCAGGCTACAAATATAACTTCGAGCTCTGGCGAAAAGGATGTTACAAAGATCGTTCTTGAAGCTCTACCTCGAACTATTGTATTATTCACTCTATCTCAAGTAATAATACTTATAATAGCTTTGCTCATAGGTCTGAAAAAAGCTCAAAAACCAAGCGGCAAATTTGATAGAACAACTTCTGTCATAACAATGATAGTTTTTGGTATGCCAAAATGGTGGGTTGGAATGATGTTTATAATGTTATTTAGTTATGGCTTAAAAATATTTCCAAGTGGCGGTATGCACAGAGTACCTCCTCCTGAAACATCTTTTGGACTATTTTTAGATTATCTTCATCATCTCGCTTTACCAGTTATAACTTATGTAATAGTGGGATTTTGGGGAGTATCTTTTATTGTTAGAAATATAGTTTTAGGAACACTTCAAGAAGATTATATAATGGCTGCAAGAGCAAGAGGTATAGGTGAAAATAGTGTTCTATACAGACATACTATGAGAACAGCTGCACCACCTATAATAACCATGGTAGTTTTATCTATTCTTGCATCTTTTGGGGGTTCTTTAATCTTTGAAGGAATCTTTAGTTGGCCAGGAATGGGAAACCTTTACCTGATAGCAAATCAACAAAATGATATTCCTGTATTAATGGGAAATCTTGCTTTTACTACGGGTATTTATATCATTGGCTTGGTTATTCTCGATCTCATATATGGATTCCTTGATCCTAGAATAAAAGTAGGTGGTTGATTTGAAATGGAAAGATTTTTCATATGCATTTAATGAATTTTGGACTGAATTCAGAAAAATTAAATCTGGTATGGTTGGTTTAGTACTATTGATAATCTTAATACTAATAACTATATTTGAACCAATTATTTCTCCTTATCCAGAAGCAACCAACAGATGGAGAGATATAACTTATTGGGAAGACAATCCAAAAAGTGCAGCACCTGTTTGGACTAATTGGTTTAGAAAAGAAAAATTGCCTGAAACACAAATATTAGAAAACTCTAACTTTGAAGAAATTTCTAAAGGTGCTTTAAAAATATATAATTTTGATTTTGATTATAACTTTGATTTTGCGACTGCACCAGAAGATTTTATAATACATTTTGATGCAATTGGTTCTCCAATTATAAGTATTAATTTGATACGCCCAGATGGAGAAAAAATAATTTTATCAAAAAAATCTTTAAACCTGAGCAATAAATCTGATGTAAGAATTTCTCTTGGTACAGATGCTAAAGATGGTGCATATAAATTTGCAAATAAAATAGATTATGAAAACTCATCAAGTGTGTTAAAGAGCACTATAAACCCTTTAAATATAATATTTTCACAAGCAAAAGAAAATATTATATCATCTCCAGAATTTTTAAAAGGAGATTATAAAATAACAGTTCAAGCTATTTTTACCAAAGGAGAAGGAGAGATCTCTAATCCTTTAGCTAAAATAAATGGAAAAGTTTCTGGTGTACTTGGTACCGATAATTTTAAAAGAGACCTTTGGAGTGGCGTTCTTGCGGGAATAAAATGGGCTTTATTAATAGGTCTTTTAACAGCTGCTATTTCAGTAACAGTAGGTGTTAGTTATGGTATAACCAGTGCTTATTATGGTGGTTGGGTAGACTCTTTTATGCAAAGAATTTTAGAATTTTTCTTAAATATTCCATTTATCCCAATATTAATAGTCATATCTGCAATATTTAAACCAAGTATATGGACTTTAATAATTTTGATGTGTTTATTAAATTGGACTGGTTCTGTAAGAACCGTTAGAAGTATGGGTCTTCAAATAAAAGAAGAAACTTATATAGAAGCATCAAAAGCTTTAGGTGCAAGTAATTCAAGAATAATTTTTAAACATATGATCCCTTTATTAGTACCTTATTCTTTTGCAAACATGGCTTTATCTGTACCTGCAGCAATACTTACTGAAGCAGGTATGAGTGTTTTAGGACTTGGCGATGCCTCTATTGTAACTTGGGGTCAAATCCTTCAAGATGCAAGAACTGGTGGAGCAATGGTTCAAGGTATTTGGTGGTGGATTATTCCTCCTGGGTTAATGATATCTGTGGTTGGAATGACATTCGCATTTATTGGCTTTTCTATGGATAAAATATTAATGCCTAAACTAAAAACAAGATAAGGTTGTGATTATTTTGAATAATGATATTGCTTTAGAAGTTAAAAATCTTAAAATGTATTATAAAACCGAAAATGGTGATGTAAAAGCAGTTGATGACATATCATTTAAATTAAAAAAGGGAGAAACTTTAGGTCTTGTTGGTGAATCTGGTTGTGGTAAAACCACAACAGGTTTTTCAATATTAAAAATGCCTTCACCTCCTGGTGAAATCGTTGGAGGTCAAATATTAATAGATGGTAAAGATATAGTTCCATTAACAGAAAGAGAATTGAGGAAAAATATAAGATGGGAAAAAGTTTCTATGGTATTTCAAGGTGCTATGAACTCTTTAACACCTGTTTTCACTATAGAAAAACAATTGATGGAAACTCTTCAATTGCATAAGCCTATGAGTAAATCAGAGGCTAAAAAAACTATGATAAAATATTTAAACTATGTTGGATTATCAGAAGATATTTTAAAAAGATATCCTCATGAATTATCAGGTGGTATGAAACAAAGAATTGCTATAGCTTCAGCACTTTTTTTAGAACCTTCATTAGTCATATGTGATGAACCTACAACAGCTCTTGATGTTGTAGTTCAAGCTCAAATAATAAATCTTTTGAAAGATTTAAAAGAAAAATTGAATCTTTCATTCATATTTATAACTCATGATTTGGCTACAGAAGCAGAAGTTTCAGATAGAATCGCTGTTATGTATGCTGGAAAAATAGTAGAAATAGGTACAAATCAACAAATATATGGTGAACAGGGACCTGCTCATCCTTATACTGAAAGGCTATTAGCGGCAACTCCTAAATTACATGAAAATGTAAAAGAATTAGCTTTTATTAAAGGAACACCTCCTAATCTTTTAAATCCTCCAAAAGGCTGTAGATTTCATCCTCGTTGTCCTTATGCTTTTGAAAAATGTAAAACAGAAGAACCTATTTTAAAAGAAATAGAAGCTGAACATAAGGTAGCATGTTGGAGGTGTGATGCAGATGAAAACTGAAAATTTAGTTGAAATAAAAAATTTAAAAAAATGGTTTCCAATAAAAAGAACTATGAAAGAATTTTTTTCAGGTCAGCAAAGATATGTTAAAGCGGTAGATGGGGTTTCTTTCAGTATTAAAAAAGGGGAAATATTCGGTCTAATAGGTGAATCTGGTTGTGGTAAAACTACAACAGCAAAAATGGTCATGCAACTTCATGAACCTACAGATGGTCAATTAATATTCAATGATGAAGATGTGACTCATATATCTAAAGATAGATTAAAAAAATATAGAACAGAAGTACAAATGATATTTCAAGATCCTTATGCATCTATGAATCCAAGATTTAAAGTGAAAGATGTTATGGAAGAACCTTTGATAATTCATAAAATTGAAGAAGATAGATTAAAAAGAGAAATTCTAATAAAAAATGGATTGGAAAAAGTTAGATTAATGCCCCCAGAAGAGTTTATGGGTAGATATCCGCATATGCTTTCTGGTGGTCAGAGGCAAAGAGCTTCAACGGCCAGAGCTTTAATGCTATCTCCAAAACTATTAGTCGCAGATGAACCAGTTTCAATGATAGATCTATCAACTAGGGCTGAAATCCTTCATATGTTAAAACAAGTGCAGAAAGAGTTAAATTTGACATATTTATACATAACTCATGATTTATCAACTGCAAGATATTTTACAGATAGAATAGCTGTTATGTATCTTGGTAAAATAGTAGAAATGGGAACACCAGATGATGTTATAGATAATTCACTTCATCCATATACAAAAGCTTTGATATCTGCTGTATGCGAACCAATTGCAGGAAAAGTAAATAAAGTAAAAAAAGTCCCTATAAAAGGTGAAATACCTTCTGCAGCAAATATTCCAAAAGGATGTAGATTTCATCCAAGATGCCCATACGCAAAGGAAGAATGTTGGGCTTTGGAAGAACCAGAAATAAAAGAATTTAATGAAGGTCATTTCGCTGCATGTAGAAGAATAGAAGAAATAATTAAAAATAATGAAGAAGAAAAAGTTTTAAATGGAGAGTATTAATACTCTCCATTTTATTTTCTCATGAGAATTAAAGAATAATATATCGTAAAAATAGAATATATTATATATAAAATTGAAGGCAGATAAAACCATTGATTTAAACCTATTGAAGTGTTTCCAAATATGCTTACACCAAACCAATTTATAGACATTTTATATATGTAAAATAATATAATTCCAGACATAAAAATACCATTAAAAAAAATTAAAAGACCATATAACTTATAATATCTTTTTGCTATCCTTTCAATAGAATAAAAATGTAAAAAGACTCCAAAAAGGAATATGGGTATAGTTATAAAAATCAATGGTCTCATATCTAAAGTAAATTGAGAACCTATTATTTGATGTATAGTAGATTTTAATAGATTTAAAATTATTGAAAAACTTAATATGGCTATAGAAAATATTATATTAAAAGTTCCCAAAAACATTTCTAATATTATAGATCCAGGAGAAAATTTTTTATTTATTTTTATTTTTTTAGGCGTTTCTTCTCTCTTTTCTTCTATAGGATCTAAAGCTATTTTAGCCATTTCATTCTCCTCCTATATCTATATCATCTATATAATTAATAACTTTTCTTATCTCATTTATCATACTTTTATAAATATCTTCAAAATCGATATTTTTTATATAATCTGCTCTGAGTTTAAATGCACATAGGGCAGGATCTTTTAAATTCATATCTGGCATTTTATATGAAGTTTCCAAAAAGTCAAAATTTTTTAGTATCTTATTTTTCAAACATCTTGAAATTTCTATCATAAGACCTCTTTTTTCAATGTCTATATTTTTTGGTAATAAAAAAACAATATGTATTTTATCTAAATATGGATGATAATATATATTATCTGATATTATCTTATATTTTTTCATTATTTGTTCAAAAGTATCTTCATCAATTATTTCATCAAAAGATAAGTTTTTTTCTCCATTCAATTTTTCTTTAAATTTCATTTTTTTTATTAATCTTTCATCACCTTCTAAAATATATGGATAAAATTTAAAAGGTGATTGTACTATTCCAGAGTAAAAAACTTTGTTTGCAACTTTATTATTTTTTAATAAAAAAAGTTCATATTCATCACTCAATTCATTTTTAAAATCTATATCTACTGGATACAAACAACTCATAACCTTTTTTGGAGGTTCAGCACTTATAGTTTTAAAAACTCTGCCTTGTTCATCTACAAAATAGCTCAAACAAGGAACTTTATTTTCAGAATCAGCTATACAAACATGAAAGAGATGATCATATTCATCTGCAAGTTTATTTTTATATTTTGAAAGTTGTTTTGCTCCCAATAGAATAAAATCATTTATCATTATTTATCCCCCAATTCTTGTTTTATCTTTTTTGCCACTTTTTCACTATTTATTACTTCAGCTATTTCTTCTACTGAAGCTTCCAAAATTTCATTTAATCCTCCAAAATGAGTTATAAGTTTTTTCTTTCTAACAGGTCCTATACCAGAAACTTCATCTAATTTGGTTTTTTCAAATCTTTTAGATCTCAATTTTCTATTAAATCCTATGGCAAATCTATGAGTTTCATCTCTAATATATATCAATAACCTTAAAACTGGATTATCAAGTGGAAGATGTAAATCATCCATTTCTCCTGGAAAAACAACTCTTTCATCTTCTTTCGCAATACCAACAAGGTCTACGTCTTTTAAATCATAACCTAATTCATTTAGAGCTTTAAGTGCAGAATTAACCTGTCCTTTACCGCCATCAATGAATAATAAATCGGGAAGTTCATGTTTTTTATATCTTCTTTTTATAACAGTTTTTATACTTTCAAAATCATTAGGTTCTTTAAACTCATCGAGTCTATATCGTCTATAACCACTTTTTTCTGGTTTACCATTTTCAAAGTTCACAAGAGATGCCACCGTATACATTCCTTGAAGATGTGATATATCTATACCTTCTATTTTTTTTGGTATTTTTTTTAAACTTAATATTTCTTTCGCTTGTTTTAATGTATTTCCAAGATCTGTATACCTTTTGAGTTCTTCTTCCAAATTTTTAAAAGCTAATGAATATATGCTTGATCTTCTGCTTAATTTATTAAACATTTTAAGTCCATTATTTTTTAAATAATTTTTTATTTGTTCATCTATATTTTCATCATAAAGTGTAAATATTTGTGGTGGAATTTCATTTTTTCTTATTATATAAAATTGATGTATAAACTCATTTATATCGGAATCAAGGGTAAAAGAAACTTTTGATATTAAATATCCTTCTCTTATTTTCAATAAAACATAAATAGGTTCTTCATAGACTATAACATCTATGTTTTTATTATGTTTAAATTCAACACCAAGTTTTATGAATAATCTATCAAGTTTTAAAAGTGTATCTCTCATTTGAGCAGCTTTTTCAAAATTTAATATTTTAGAATATTCTTCCATATACTTTTCAAGATACTCTTTAACTTTTTCAACATTTCCTTTGAGAAAATTTAAAACATCATTAACTGCATTCTTATATGATGATTCATCAATTTCTTTATAACATGGTCCATAACACATTCCAAGATGATATAAAAAACAAGGTTTACTTTTTCTATCCATATTTCTTTCACATGATCTAACCTTATATACTCTTTGCAAAACTTCTATAACTTCTTTAACAAATCTAACATTTGGATAAGGTCCAAAATAGGTTCCTTTTTGTTCATTTTTAATTCTAACATATTTTATAGTCGGATATTTTTCATCGGTAATGAGTATATAAGGATAAACTCTCGTATCTTTTAATAAAATATTGTATTTTGGTTTATATGTATATATGAGATTAGCTTCCAGAACAAAAGCTTCATCTTCACTTTCTGTTAAAATGTAATCTATATATTCTGAATCGTTTATTATCTTCAAAGTCTTTTCATTTTTTAATTGATTTGAAGGATTAAAATAAGAACCTAACCTATTTTTTAATCTCTTAGCTTTCCCAACATATATGGGTTTAAAATCTTTATCTTTAAATATATAAATACCAGGTTTTGCAGGTATGTTTTTTATAAGATCTCTATTTACCATTTTAAACCATCCTCATAAGTCACAGCATATACAATTAGCACATTCTAAATTTTCAAGACTCTCTACAACTATTTTTCCAACAGGATTTTTTATTCCACCAAGATAAGATGCCACATGTAAATGTAAACACTTGATATTAGAAAAATTTTTTATTCCTCCAATTCCAGTTTCCTTCAACTTTAATTTTATTGGACTTGATAATTTATTTATTTCATCATCTAATATTTCTAATCTAATTTTTATTTCTTCTTGATGTGCTTTAAAGTAATCAGCTCTTAAATTCTCATCTTCATCTATTATCTTTTGAATTCTTGAAATTTCTTGTATAGATTCTAATTTAGAAATTTCTGAATTTAAAAAAGGACAGCTTAACCAATGAAGAGTAGGAAATGGTTTATCCTTCTTTAAAGGATAATTTCTTATTATCTGTGGATATCCATATTTGCAATATTTCATAATTTTTACTTTTTCATCAATCTTTCTTTTCATTTGTTTTTTCAATACCTTTACTTCTTCTTCTGTAATTTTAAACCTATCCATGAACCTTCCTCCGTTTTTTCTATCAATTCTAAATTATGTTCTTTAATTTTTTCCATTATAAGATCTATTTTTTTGTCCATAATACCTGAAAAAATAACATAAGATCCTTCTTTTATAATGCCATCAAATTTTTCATCTTTCAGTAACTCTATCAATATTTCTGCAACCATATTTGAAACAAAAATATCACTTTTTATATCTTCATTTACATTTTCTAAAAAATTTGATTGTTTAATTTTTATATCCAAATTGTTTATTGTAATAGTTTCAATTGCTTTTTCAATTGCTAAACCATCATAATCATAAGCATAAACATCTTTTGCACCTTTTAATTTTGCCAATATCGATAGTATTCCTGTTCCACAACCCATATCTATAACTGTTTTATTTTCACAATTCATATCATTTAAAATTCTACCAGCAAGTTTTGTTGTAGAATGAAGACCTGTACCAAAAGCCGTTCCTGGAATTATTTTTATAACTTTTTCTTTATTTTTTAATTCTTTTTCTGGAAATGGATTTATCCAAATATCTTTGACAAATTCAAAAACTTCTAATGTATCAAGCCAAGCTTTTAACCAATCTTTTTCAATTACAACACTTTTAGATAAAAGTTCAAAATTAAATTTATTATTTAACTCATCGATTATATTATCATTTGGGTTTTCATAAGATGTATAAAGCTTTAAAACTTGAAGATTTGTTTTAAAATCATTATCGAGATAATAATCTTTAAATTCATTATCATAAAAAAATTCAATCAATTCATCTTCTTTATTAGAGTTTATTGAATATAAATACTCATAAAATTTCATTTTTTTCATTTTATACACTCTCCATCTTTCTTTATATTTAATTCAATTATACATTATATGATTTATATAAGTTTATATAAAAAGTTAATAATAAAAATAAAAACGCTGAATTAATTCAGCGTTTTTATTATTCATATCTTAAAGCTTCTATTGGACTCAACTTAGATGCCTTATTAGCAGGATATATTCCAAAAAACAATCCCACTCCAGCCGAAACACTAAAGGATACTATAATAGCTTCCAATGTCATTTCAGCAACAAGACCTATTCCTTGTCCAAAAATTGTTATAATTTGTGAAAGTCCCCAACCAAATAAAACACCTATTATTCCTGCTATAAAAGTTATTAAAACACTTTCAACAAGAAATTCACTGAGTATTCTTTTTCTGGTAGCTCCTATAGCCATTTTAATACCTATTTCTTTGGTTCTTTCAGTCACAGAAACAAGCATTATATTCATAATACCTATACCGCCAACGAGCAAAGAAATTGCAGCTATTGATATTAAAACAAATTTCATTATATTAGTCACTTGGCCTACAGTTTCGAGCATGGCATCTTGACTCATGATTTCATAAGTTTTATCATTTCCAAATTTTTCATACATATAATGATCTATTTCTTTTATGGCAAGTTTAGCTGTTTCTTCAGATTTTGCTTGTGCCACAATTATAGAAGTTCTTCCATTTGATTGAAAAAGCCTTGCATCTGATAATTTATCATTCATTAAAATCATATTATCAACATCAAAAAAACCTATACTACCAGATTTTTCCATCAATCCAATTATTTCAAAAGCTACTTTTCTTGTAAAATTTTTTCCAGGTTGAATCATGTATATAGTTTTTCCAATTGGATTTTCTCCTGGGAACAATTTACTGGCAATATTATACCCAACAACTACATTATTTTCAGCATTTTTATAGTCTTCATAACTCACATTCCTACCAGAAATTAAATCTACACTTAATAAATCGAAAAAAATTTCTGATGCTCCATAAACGGTAAAATATGAATTATTTTTACCACCTTGAACCAAAAAACTAGATCCTAATAATGACACTGCATTTTTTACACTTGGAGCCATTTCATTTATTTTATCAGCATCTTCAAGTGAAAATGGATTTCGCTCGATTTTAACCGCAGCTCCTCCTTGCCCACCATAATATCCTCTTTGCACAAAAATCATATTAGATCCAAGAGATGATATTTGTGACTTTATTTGATTTGTTGCACCTTCTCCAACTGCCACAACTGTAATAACAGCCATTACTCCAATTATTATTCCAAGCATCGATAGAAAAGTTCTCATTTTATTAGATCTTAAAGATCTTATCGTTTCTTTAAGTATTTCCATTTTTTTTCACCTCTATCGATTCTATGGCACCATCAAGAATTCTCACAACTTTATTTCCTATACTTTCCATTGTAGGATCATGGGTTACAACAACTAAAGTTTTTCCCATATCATTTAATTTTTGAAATATTTGAAGTATTTCTTTTCCACTTTTACTGTCTAAATTTCCAGTTGGTTCATCAGCCAATAAAAAAGCTGGTTCATTCGCAAGACCTCTCGCTATGGCAACTCTCTGCTGTTGTCCACCAGATAACTCTGTTGGTTTATGATCCATTCTATCCCCTAGTCCTACAAGTTCAAGATATTCTTTAGCTCTTTTTTTTCTTTCCTTTGTTGGAACATTTCCATATATCATTGGTAATTCAACATTTTCTAAAGCACTTAAATGAGATAATAAATTGAATTTTTGAAAAATAAATCCTATTTTTTTATTCCTAACTTCGGCCAATTTCTTATCTGGCATAGAAGATACTTCAGAATTTTCTATGTATACATTTCCTAAGGTAGGTCTATCTAAACATCCTAAAATTTGCAAAAGTGTAGATTTTCCACTACCTGAAGGCCCAACGATGACAATATAATCTCCATCTTCTATTTCAAAACTTATATCTCTGAGGGCATGTACTTCTATTTCCCCCATTTTATAAATTTTTTTAACATCCTCAAGTTTCATTACGCTCATCAGAATCCCCTCGGAACACCGTTAACATTTTGAAGTCTTTGGAGTTCAGCTCCATCTGGTATCAAAAGAACTATATCTCCTTCTTTAAGACCTTCTAAAATCTCAACATATTTTTTAGTTTCTTTTCCACTTTTTACATCTACTTCTTTTTTACCTTCAGAAGTTTTTATGTAAACAAATTTTGTACCATTTTCTCTTGTTTTCAAAGCTTCTTTTGGTATGGCTATTGAATTTTTAAGTTCTAAAGTTACTAATTTTACATTTGCAGTTAATCCTGATATTATTCCATATTTCAATGGATCTTCTGTAAATTTAATTTCTACAGGTATATAAACTATGCCTCCAGAACTTTCAGCAACGGGATTTATAAGAGTTAACTCTCCAGGTATAGATACTCCAAGCTGATTAAATTCAATTATGGCTTTCATACCAAGTTTTATATTTGGCAAATCTAATTCATCTATTGAAGATTTTACTCTCATAGACTCATTATCAACTATTACCATCATACCTTTATCCAATTGAGGATTATCTCCAACACCAATATCTAATTTTTCTATAGTTCCTTTAACAGGAGATTTAAGCGTAGTTTTTTCAAGTTCTTCTTTTGCTTGTTCGAGTTGAAGTTTTTTTAATTCTCTTATTTTTTCGGCCATGTTCAATGAATTATCATAATCTATTTGTTTTGAAATATAATTTATTCTATAAGTTAAATCTTCAAACTTTAATAGCTGATCTCCTATTTCTACTTTTTGGCCTTCTTCAACAAAAACATCTGTTATCTTTTCTTTAAATGGTGGATATATAGTTCTGGTATCAGCATTTACATTTCCAACTATTTCCGTATAATCTCCAAAGTCTCTTTTTTGAACTTTATATTCAAGATTTGGTATTTGAATATTTGCATTTATTTCAGGATTTGTTTCAGATTTTGATTTATTTATAAGAACATAACCTCCAATAATTATGATCAATATAATTATTATCCAGATCCATTTTTTGCTTTTCTTTTTACTCAACTAAATCACCCCATAATGCTTCACCATTTTCAGAAGCTATATTCATATAGTTAAAATTATCTGTTAAATTTGAACTTTCAAAGTTTATTTCATTTATTCTATAATCTATTTCATAAAGATCATAATCGAGTTCACTCATAAAACCATTTTCAAATAATTTTCTATTTTTTAAAATATTTTCTTTTGACTGTTTTAAATTAGATGCATTTATTTTTTTATCAAATTCATTAATTCTTATATCATTTAAATAACTTTTTATGGTTCTTTCTATTGAATCAATTTTCTCTTTAACTTTCAAATCACTATAATTATTTTTTCTCGTGTTTGCAAGCTGTTCTTTTTCGCCAAAATCAAGTACATTTAAGTTTAAATCAAATGTCAAACTCCATTTGAAATTCTCTAAATCATTTATATTAAATGCAACAGACATATCTGGCAAATATGGCAAAAACCAAAACGTTTCTTGTATTTTAGCTGCTTCTACTCTTTTATTCAAAGCTTTTATATCTTCTCTTTGAATATAATTCATATTTATTTTTTCATCATACTTTTTCAATAAATTTAATGCTTCTTCATAAGTTTTTTTATCTATATCATAATCGAAGTTTTCTTGTTTATCTTTTAAAGATTGTATGGATTTTTTAGTTTTTATAATGTCTAATTCAACTTTTTCTCTTTCATCTTCATCTTTTAAATATTCATATTTTTTTACCAATAATTCAAGTTTTTTCATATTAAGATTCATTAATTCTTCATTATTATTTTTATTTATTATAGAATTTATTGTACTAATATAAATAGAGTTTTTTGTCTTTTTTATTGAATATATGGCATCATAATAATTAGCTTCTAAATTTAATTTTTCAACTTCTGGTTCTTTTTTTAAATCCCTTGAAATAGAAAGACCTAAATTACCAATTTGAAACTTATTTTCATCTTCATTATATCCAAATGGTAAAGTCATTCCAAGTTGAGCACCATATAATTCAGTAAAATTCAAATACAACTTTGTAGAATAAGTATAATCTTTTAAAGTCTTTTGTACATTTAATATATTGAAGTTTATACTATCAGAATTTTGATTATTTAACATGACAAAAGGACTTGACTTTATAGACATATAAGGAATAAAAAAATTATTTTTCTTTTTGATATTTATCTCTATATTTTTTAAATTATTTTCACTTTCTTTTAATTGTATGTTTTTGTTCAATTCTTCCTTAAATATATCTTCAACTGATGAGAAACTAATTATTGAAAATAAAGAAAGAAAGAGTATTAAAATTACCTTTCTCAATTTAATACCTCCTCAGGTCTCCTTCCAGTATCAAGTAAATATTTAACAAAAGAATTAAAATATTGCTTCATTGTTTCATAATAAGTTTTTGAACTATCGATATAATCAGCTTTAGATTTATTTAATTCAGCTTCTGAAGCTAAACCATTTATAAACTTATTATTTGTATCTTCATAAGTTGTTTTTGATAAATTTATTCTTTCTTCAAGATTTTTTATAGATATTTTAAAAGATTCTAATTGATTTTTTAAGTCTCTATGTGATTTATACAAAGCATCCTCTGAGTCTTTTATATTTACTTCAAGTTTTCTATTTTTTAATTCAAGATTTTTTATATCAAATTCTGATGAGTTTGAAGGTAATGTCTTCATCTCAACTTCATTTAATTCTTTATTCTTTTCTAATATTTTATAATCATAATTATTATCAAAATAAACTTTATCATCAACTAAATAATTGGCATAATCTATTAAACTAACCTTTATTTCAGAAATTTCTTTTGAATATATTTCTATTAAATCATTTTTTGAATCAAGCATTTTTACTTTTTTACTCGTTATAGAATTTTCTAAATCACTTAAAGTTAATTCAGCATTTTTTAGTTCATCAATAGAAATCAATTTTTTTTCGAATAATTTTTTCTTATTTTCTAAATCAATTCTTGCATTTTTGATTTTAAGTTCAGTACTTTCATAGTCGAGTTTATCTATTAAGTAATCAAAATAAGTATTTATAGTATCTGTATAAAATCTTTCTACAGTTTTTTTATTTTCTTTTAAAGAATTTAAAAAATTTATTTCCGCACTTAACTCTGACTTTTGATTTGTTGCCATTATTTTATTCTTATCATATTCCATTTCCATCAAAACATATTCCAAATTTGAAAGTTCATATGTTGTAGATGTAGCTTTAGCAGACTCTATAACATCAAATAATGTAGCAGAAAAACTCATAATAGTAAATACTAATACCAATAAAATTAAAACTTTTTTCATATCATTACCTCCCAATTAATATTGTTTCTAATATATATTATATTTTTTATTCTAATAAAATTCTATTTTTATACCTTACTACAAAGATAATTAACTTACATTTTTGTAAGTTATAAGTATTTATTAGATTATATTATTTATTATGTGAAAAAATCAAGCAAAATCTAATAAATTCATCATATATTCAATATTGAATTTGTTATTGTGTTATAGTTATATATAACACTTTTTTATTATATCATTTTATCAATGATAAATCAAGTCACTTAAAAAAAAATAAAAGTGCATTGAAACAAAGTTCAATGCACTGATTATATTCATTTACGCTTTTACATCTAATATTTTTATTTTTATATTTTCATCATCGATTATTTTTTTATTTAAATCATCTATATCCATTTCCATCAATTTTTTAAATTCTTCTCCATCTATAGTTTCTTTTCCATACAAATATGCTGCCAATAGATCTAATCTCTGCTTATTTTCACCAAGTATATTTTTTGCTCTTTCATAACTTTCTATTATTAAGTTTTTTATTTCATTATCTATCTCTTTTGCAGTATCTTGAGAATAATTCTTCATTTTAGTTAATTCTCTTCCAAGAAAGACTTCGCCTTCTTCTTCTCCCCATGCAATAGGTCCTATCTTTTTACTCATTCCAAGCTGAGTGACCATCTTTTTAACTATTTCTGTGGCTCTTTTTAAATCATTACCAGCACCAGAAGTTATTTCATTAAAAATTATATCTTCAGAAGCTCTACCACCTAAAAGAGTGATTATCCTATCTTTTAGCTCTTCTTCACTCATTAAAAATTTTTCTTCTAATGGTAATTGCAATGTATAACCTAAAGCAGCATGACCTCTTGGGACTATGGTGATCTTATGAACTGGATCTGAATTTGGCAATAAATATCCTAACATCGCATGACCAAGTTCATGATAAGTTACTATTTTCTTTTCTTTATCAGAAAGTTTTCTGGATCTTCTTTCTGGTCCTGCAATAACTCTTTCAATTGCTTCTGAACAATCTTCCATAGTTATAAATTCCCTTTTATTTCTTGCTGCAAGTAAAGCAGATTCATTGATCAAGTTTTCTAAATCAGCTCCAACAAAACCAGGAGTACCTCTTGCAAGTACTTCCGGATCAACATCTTTAGATATCTTTTTACCTTTCATATGAACTTTTAGTATTTCTTCTCTTCCTTTTAAATCAGGAGCATCTATAACAACTTTTTTGTCAAATCTTCCAGGTCTTAAAAGTGCTTTATCAAGTATATCTGGTCTATTTGTTGCAGCCATAACTATAATTCCTGCTTTAGGATCAAATCCATCCATTTCAACAAGCAAAGAGTTTAAAGTTTGTTCTCTTTCGTCATGTCCGCCACCAAGTCCGGCACCTCTTTGTCTACCAACAGCATCGATTTCATCTATAAATATTATTGCTGGAGCTTCAGCTTTTGCTTGATTAAACATTTCTCTAACACGGGATGCTCCAACACCGACAAATAACTCAACAAAATCAGAACCACTTATATAAAAGAAAGGTACACCAGCTTCACCTGCAACAGCTCTTGCTATAAGAGTTTTTCCTGTTCCAGGTTGTCCTACTAGAAGGACACCTTTTGGCATTCTCGCTCCGAGAGTATTAAATTCTTGAGGATTCTTAAGAAAGGTTACTATATCTTCAAGTTCCTCTCTTGCTTCATCTATTCCAGCAACATCTTTAAATCCTATTTTAGCTTTTTTGGGATCAAATTTTCTTGCCGGACTTTTTTTAAAGTTCATTCCAGGAGCTCCACCGCCTCCTCTTGAGCCGACACCTTTGAAAAGCCATACCCAAAAAAGTATCATTATTAAAATTGGTGCCATATGTATCAAAAGACTTACCCACCAACTCGATCCAGTGCTCCTTATATATTTTATCTGTATCCCTTCATTTACAAGGGCTCTTGTATATGCTTCATCCTGTAACAAGGTAGGTGCATAAGCTTGGAGAATGTCTCCTGTTTTAGTTTTCGCCCTAACTAAACCACTGTCTTCAATTTCCAGTCTTATTATCTGTCCTTTATCGATTTGCTTTAAAAGTTCTGTATATCCTATCTCTTTATTGGATGGGGCATTTAATCTGCTTATACTAAAAACTATTATTGCAAACAATATTAAATAAACAAATATAGGCCCTAAACTTCTTTTAGGTTTTTTATCCATATTACCCTCCTTTGAACGAATATTCTTATAACTTTTATATATTTTATAATTTTTATATTACAGAAAAATTTAAAAGTCAATGCATATATTAATTGTATCATTTTTATCTATTATAAAAAAATAAAATTATTTATCTTTTTCAATTTCAGCATCTATTATATCCAATATATTCAAAAGTTTTTCTTTTATTTTTTTTAAATCTTTTATATCATAATAATCTGTACAATTGTAAAGACTATATAATATATTAAATTCTGTTTTTATATTTTCAGGATAATTACTTGGAATGTTCGTAAAAAACATGTCTATTTTTTTTACCTCTTTTTTTAAATTAACATATTTTTTATACATTTCTTTTGAATATTCTTTACCATAATCTGTAAAACTATATATTTTTTTATTTTTATAAATTTTAAAATCTATTATACCATTATCAGATAAAGTTTTTAAATGTGGATATACAGTTCCAGAAGAAACAGGAATATCCTTTCTTTTACAAAACTTTATAAAAGAATATCCAGTTATCTCTCCATTTTCTATCAAATATTGAATCATTAAAAATTTTAAAAAAGGAAGTTTAGCCATATTATCTTCTCCATTATATATCTATATAGATATATTATTCATTCGACTTAAAAAAAACTTAAAAATGAATAGCTTCAATTATTTTAAATCTTTTGATTTAAATTTTATGTTATAATTAAGTAGATATTTAAATAGGAAGGGAGAGAATATGAGCCAAAAAAATATAATAAACCGTCTAAAAAGAATAGAAGGTCAAGTTAGAGGTCTTCAAAAGATGGTTGAAGAAGATAGACAATGTTCAGAAGTTTTAACCCAACTTTCTGCAATAACAGGTGCTTTAGAAAAAACAGCAGAACAAATAGTTAAACAATATACAAAAGGTTGCATATTAGAATATGAGAAAACACAAAATGAAAAAATACTAGATGATCTAATAGCTAATATTTCAAAATTAAAAAATATCTAAATTGAAAGGAGTTTTTTATAAATGAGTCATAAAAATAAAAGAGTTTTTATACTCTTATTGATAAGTATTTTATTAATATCTTCTTGGGTATTCGGAGCTAAAAATGATGCAAGAGAAATAGAACAAATATATACTGAAGATTTTCAAACTCCTATCGTAAAATTATTATATTATATAGATAATTTATACTATGAAAAAGATGATGTTGATTATGATAAAATACTTGATTCTACACTAAATGGTCTTGTAGAAGGATTGGATGATCCTTTTGCTTGGTATTTTGATGCAAGAACAACCAAAGAAAATAATATAAATGAATCTGGAGAATACGGTGGACTTGGAATAAAAGTAAAATATGATCCAAAAACAAAATCTATAGTTGTCGTAGCACCTATGCATAATAGTCCTGCCGAAAGAGCGGGAATACTACCAAAAGATTATATAATAAGTGTAAATGGTTCTTCAGTTGAATCTTTAGGATATTATGAATCTGTCGATCTAATGAGAGGAAAACCTGGAACAACGTTAGAAATAGAACTCTTTAGACAGGGTTGGGAAGAGTCAAAAATAATTGAAATAAAAAGAGAACTTATAGAAACTAAAACTGTTAAATATACATTCTTAAATTATGAAAATAATAATATTGCTTATTTAAGACTCACTGAATTTGGTGAAAAAAGTGCTTTCGAGATGGATGAAGCATTGAATAAAATATCAGAAAATAAAATAAACGGTTTTGTACTCGATTTGAGAAATAATCCTGGTGGTTATTTAAATGTTGTAATAGATATTGCTTCGATGTTCATAAAAAAAGGAAAAATAGTTTCTGTAAAATATTATAATGGTCAGCAAGAAATAATAACTCCAGAACCTGGAAAATACTTCAATATGTTTGAAAATATTCCAATAGTTGTTCTTGTAAACGGCGGTTCTGCATCTGCTTCAGAAATACTTACAGGAGCTCTCAGAGATAGCAAAAAAGGAGTCATAATAGGAGAAACAACCTTTGGTAAAGCTGCTGTTCAAAGGCCTATAGAATTTTCAAATGGTGGAGAAGTGTGGCTTCCTATTGGACATTATTTCACTCCAAATGGTGAGGATATTCATCTAAAAGGTATAAAGCCTCAAATAGAAGTAAAAGCAAAAGTTAAAGATGTTGTATCTATTACAGATACCTCAGATAAAGAAATAGATGAAATCTTAAATGAAACTACTAATAATATAACCGTAGATATAAATGATATTCAAGTAAAAACAGCTTTAGAGGAATTAATAAAAAAAATTAGGGGAGAAAATAATTGAAACTATATGGTTGGGTTTTAGTCATATTCATAGTGATTTTTCCTTTAACCCTTATTTTAAATTATGTTTTTTTAGATAATTCAATTGAAAAAATAAATATAGAAAAAACTCCTGTAATATACCATAAAAAAGAAAATTTGATAAATGAATTTAATTCAATGGGAAACATATTTTCTGTTTCCCAGTTTACTTCAGGTCTTATGGATACTGACATATATGTTGGAGGCATAAAATATGATCCAATCAATTCTGTTTTGTATTTAAGTCCTTTTTCAAAAAATAATTATGAAGATATAAAAAGTATAATATTAGCTGTAGATAATGATTATAAAGAAAAAAAGTCCGAATATGATTTATTTGGAATGAAACTTCCTTATTATCAGCTTTATACAAAAAATATAAGACTTAAAATGATACCTAAAATTTATATATTGAACAAAGATGATTTTAACGATTTCGAGTACGATTTTTTAAAAACAAGATATTTTTTCTTATCTTATGAAGATTATAGAGGATATTCTTTTAATCAGGTTACATTAAGTGCTTTAGAAGAGTATGGAAGTATAATACTCGATGAAAAATTACTTGAATATAAAAATGTTGTCGAACTAATAAAAGCTTTAAAAGAAAATGGTTTGAACACATTCTATAAATTAGAGTTCATAAACTTTAAAGGTGAATAATATGCATTTACAAAATATTCCAATAATAATATTCGATACATTATTTCAACCTAAACGAATATCAGAAAATACTAAAGAAAGTTTTTTTATACCGCTGATAATATTTTTTATTTATCAGCTTTCTCCTTTAAACTCACTTTTTTTAGAAAATATCATTTTTATTATGAGTTTGAGTTATTTAAGTACCGGCTTAAGATATGCTTTTGAAAATAAGTTTAAATATTATTCTCATATTTCTATGGTTTCACCTTTGATATTTGGAATAATCAACAAATATTTTTTGATAATATCTATTTTATGGGTTTTTTTTATAAAAATAAAATTTGATATATCTCAAAAATACTATTATTCATTGTTAATAGGATCTATTTTTGATATTTTTATAGTTTGGTGGTATTTATGAATAAAAATTTTTATGAAAAGATGACAAACTTTGTTATAAAAAACTCTAAAATTATAATAATAATTGTAGCTGTTTTAACTGCTATAAGTTCTTTTTTAGCCACGAAAATTGGTATAGATTCCGATTTGTTAAAAATAATACCTCAAGATTCTCCTATAATACAAGAATATAATTATGAACAAAAAGAATTATCAAGTTCAGATATAATGATAACGAGTTTCTTTTTAAATGAAAATTCTGACCCCGAAAAAATAGCTTTAGATTTTTATGATTTTATGCAAAACGAACCTACATTTAATAATTTTACAGAAACTGATCTATCATTTTTACTTTCATTTGGATTAGTTTATTTAGGAGATACTGATATACTTGAAACGATTTCTTCAAGTATTAATGATTTTTTTGAAGCTGCAAAATCTGCAAATCCATACGATTTTAAAACTATAGAATATTTAAATACTGCAATAGAAAATGTATATCAACTTGAATCTAATTTATCTAATAATAATGCAACAACAGAAATAAGCTCTTACTATGCCTTATCTCCAGATAAAAAAGTTATGATAATGGGTTCTACATTTACAAAGCCAGTTACAGATCTTGATTATGCTAGTTATATAGTTCAAAAAATAAAAAAACAAAGTGATCAATTAGAAAAAAAATATGATATAGAAATTGGATTAACCAATGCTTATGTAACTCAATATGAATCAAATAAAGCGATTTCAAATGATTTTAGCAAAACGACTATATTATCTGTTATTTTAATAATAACAGTATTTATAATAGCTTTTGGAAGTATTTATACAACCATAGTAGTCTTTGTTTCTCTAATAATATCAATGGTTATGACTATGGGAGTTTCTCAATTACTTTTTACAAATTTAAATATAATAACAACTTTTGTAATAGCAATAACTCTCGGACTTGGTATAGATTATGGAATTCATATAGTTACTGTATTAATAAATGAATATAAAAATAGGAACGATTTTGAACAAGCATTATTTATAACATATAAAAATACTTTTATACCCTTATTATTTGGCGTTTTAACTACTGTTGTAGTATTTCTATCTTTGACATTGATGGGATTACCAGCTTTCACAGAAATGGGTTTGATGAGTTCATATGGATTATTGATTTTCTTTTTTATGATGGTATTTTTTGTTCCAGCTGTAATATATCTGATAAGAGATAAAATAAAAGTCAGTAACTTCATCATATATATAAACAGATTATTTAAAAAATTAGGGTACAGAATTCCAAAACATGGAAATGTCATAAGTTATATTATAATTCCAATAATAGTAGTTTTAATAGGATTCGGAATAATGAATATTATAAATTTTTCATACACTCCACCAGGCATGATATCTGAAAAATCAGAATCTATAATAGTTGGAGAAAAAATATCAGAAGCTTTTGGGACAAATACCTTTAAATCTACTAAATATATTATGAGAATAGATGAAAATTTCGATAAAATATCTGCAGATCTTTTATCTACGGGGCTTGTAGATAAAGTTGAAAGTTTACCAGATATGATAAAATCCCAAATAGGAAACTTTTCTGACTTAAAATCAAAAATAAATGAATATTCACAAATAGTAAAAAATCCTATAGTTGTATCTCTTTTAAAAAAATATAACATGTATAATAACAGTCTTGATCTTATAAATATAGCTTCAAAATCGAAAGATCTATATCAATTTTCATTGAACATATCTGAAATACTTCCAGAAACAGTAAAAAGCAATTTTATATTCGAAAAAAATAATGAAAAATATATGATTTTAAATGTTTATACATCTATAGAACTATGGAAAGATAATGGTATAAAACTTTTATTTGATGAACTAAATCCAGAATCTCAAGAAAGAGTTGTTGGACTTTCAAAAGCAATGTTCAAAATAATGACAATGGTAAAACAAAAATTCATAATTCCAATGATAGTATCTTTTGCTTCTATTTGGTTATTAACTTTAATTTCAAGAAAAAAAATTGGTGAAGCTTTTGAAGCATTTGTTGGACTATTTGCAGCATCAGCCGCATCATTTGGTATTGGATATTTTTTTGGAATAGAAACAACCTTTGTAACTCTAATGACCTTCCCACTTGTATTTGGTATAGGTGCTGATGGATTTATACATTTATTTCATTCAATAGATGAAGATAAAATACATTATTGGCATACATTAAAGTCTGTAACTTTATCTTTCTTGACTTCAGCCTTAACTTTTGGAAGTTTTCAAATATCTGAAGGAGATTTTTTAAAAGCTTTTGCTTGGACTATGGTATTTGGTATAGTTTTAACTTGGATATTCACAGTTGTTCTAATCCCTTCTTTCAGAAGAAAATCGATTATTGGCGAATGGAATAAAAAAAATAATAACAAACGGAATTGAATTCAAATTCAATTCCGTTTTTTTATTACCATGGATACACAAAAGGTATATCTAAATCTATCCAATAAAATAAAGCTGAATTAAATTTCAAATATATTTTATAATCCAACTTGCTAAATGTTCCATAATCAAAACTACCACCCAAAATTATTTTATCCAATCTAAACTTACCATCAAAAATACTCCAATTTAAACTCAATAAATCTTTTTCTACACTTCCACCAAAAAATAATTCATTATAATCCCCTATTGTTCTATATCCAATCAAAGGATCTAATTTGATGTCATATAAAATAAATGGTTTATCAATTGCTAAACTATATTTTAAAGTTTTATCATATTCAAATAAACTAAAAAATCCCACTGTATATATATTCCAATGGTTTATAGAATATGGATCTATGATTAAATTATTTTTTAATGATACTTTATTAAAATTATAATCAAAAAAATCTATTCCTATTTCAGGAATAAATAAAAATTTATTCAATCCATTGTAAAATTCATAATCATCAGAAATATTAAACCCATAATTATATCCTTTATAATAATTAAAATATACCTTATTATGAGTATAAAAATCAAATTGTATCATCGAATCAAATTTAAAAGACTCATCAAAATCATATAAAAGAATAAAATCGCCAGAATAATTCATTGCTTCTGACATAAAACCTAAATCTATTCCATAAAAAGTTTTATCTTCACTTTTTTCATATTCTAAATATGGAAAAACAGAAAATTTAGGTAATTCATAATATTTATTTAATTCTTTATTTTCTAAATCCAAACTTTCAAATTCCATCTCAAATTCATAATCTTTTAAATAATGCTGATAAAAAATATTATAATCGAAATCATTTAAGTTTTTATATGCAATATGATAACCATCATATTCATAAACTAAATAATAAATTTTATTATCATAAATAATTGGATTGAAAGCTCCACTTATACTGTTTGTCAATTTATAAGTTTTAAAATCATTCAAATCCATACGATAAATATTATATATTCCATCTTCTTTATTAGAAGAATAATAAAGATAATTTTCATATGCAAATAGATTCAATTCTTTATATTCATCATCTGTTATTTTAATAAATTTTTCTTCTAATAAATCATACATATAAATATCACTGATATTATTTATATTCATGCTTATATATAGTTTATTTTCATATGATTCTATATAATTAAAAACAATATTAGAATAATCTTTTAAAACTTTCTTCTTTTTATTTTTAATATCATATAATATTAAAGCTGATTGTCCTTTATTGAGCTTAGAATAGACAATATTATTTTCTCCAACAAAAGAAAACGATATAACCCTATCATCTATAAATCTATCTCCCTTTGGACAATTACAATCAAAATATAAACTATATACATAATTATCATTTTTATTTCCAACAGTATAGATCAAAGAATCGTTTTTAGAAACATCAAAATTACTTATATTCTTTTTTATTAAAATATCATCTTTATAAAGACCTTTTATATCATTTTTTTGATTTTTAAAATAGTATATATGATCTTCACTGGCTTTAATATTTCCAGTATTATATTTTGGTCCTTCTAATTCATAATATTTATTAGTATATCCCTTATTTTTCAACTCTATTTCCAAATTTTTATAAGATTTTTTTATATCGAATAGAAATTCATTCCAATTATCTCCTGTAATATCTTCAAATGATTCACTTATGGTATTCAAAACACTCGAATTTAAGTCTTTTATTATGAGTTTTAAAACTTCTTCCCCATATTTTATATAAATATTTTTAGTAATCAAAGCCCCATACATATAATTAAAACCTGCTGGCGAATAAATATCAATATTTGCTCCACCGCCATAATAATACCTTGGATAATCTTTACTTAAAACTTCTTGTTTTAGATACATATTAAAAATATCATCTCTATATCTCCCATTAAAATACTTGCTTTCCATATATATGGATACACCTTCATGCATATAACTTGGTATAAATAATCCCCCAATTAATTTTTTTATTGTGTCTGAAGGAATAATCTTTAAAATAGGGTCTTCTATTAAGTTTCCATAAAAAACATGATTAAGTTCATGAGTAAAAACAAATTTAAGCCAATCAGTTACATTATCACCAAGACCTATGCTATCTTGAGGAGGATTTATATAAAGCCTTATAAAATTATAAGCTCCATTGGCAAATGAATTCGTATAATCAACATCATCAAGAATATAAACTTTTATTTTTTCTGGACTAACTCCGTAAAAATCAGAATATTCAGAGTAAATATACTCTGAAAAATCTTTTAATTCATAAAAAAAATTTTTTAAGTCTTTTTCAAATATAAACTTAAAATGTTCTGTTTCTTCAAAATATAAATCAGCCGGAGGTTGATAAATAATACCTGAAATTCCAATGAAAGATATTAAAATAACAAATAATATAATAAAATATTTTCTCACATCCCAAACCACCTTTTATATTAATTTTAAACGATTATAACAAAAAAAAATGACTTTTATAGAATCCATTTTCTTAAAAATATATCAATAATAAGAAGCTCATTAATTTATTATTTATAATTATTATTTATATCAACATATAAAAAAAATACTTTCTTAACAATACCCTCTTGACAACTTATCATATTTATGATAAAATTCTTTACGGAATGAATGAAAGATGCCGGGGTGGCGGAATAGGTAGACGCTGTGGACTTAAAATCCATTGGGCATTTCGCTCGTGTCGGTTCGAGTCCGACCCTCGGCACCATCTTTTAAAATTCCAAAGTACCTTTACTTGGTGCGGGGTGGAGCAGTCTGGTAGCTCGTCGGGCTCATAACCCGAAGGTCGTAGGTTCAAATCCTTCCCCCGCTACCATATTTTTTTGGCGAGGTAGCTCAGTTGGCTAGAGCATACGGCTCATACCCGTAGTGTCAAGAGTTCGAATCTCTTCCTCGCCACCAAAAAATAGTGTGATTTTTAATCACACTATTTTTTATTTATATCATATCATTTTCTGTTAAATAAACTATACCTATGGCACCTGGCCCAACATGAGTTCCTATAACTGGGCCTATAGGAATTTTATCTATTATCTTACCTGTTTGTTCTTTTATTAAATCTGCGAATTCTTGTGCATCATTATCACAATTTATATGATGAATTATTGCATCTTTAAATCCATATTGTTCTATATCCTTTAAAAATACATCTATCATCTTTTCAATTGCTTTTTTTCTTGTTCTTATTTTTTCCATAACATCTGTTTTTCCATCATTTACAGTTAAAATAGGTTTTATTTTAAGTAAAGATCCTAAAAGTGCCTGAGCTGAACCTATTCTTCCTCCTTTTTTTAAGTATTTAAATGTATCAGGTATAAAAAGGAATCGGGTTCTTTTTATTGTATTTTCAATAGTCTCAACAACATCATTAAAAGCCCCACCAGCCTTAGAAATTCTTGCCCCTTCTATAGCCGCATAACCCAATTGCATACTATTGGACTTAGAATTTAAAATTTTTATTTTAGCCTTTGGATATTCTTTTAAAATCATATTTTTAACCATTACAGCTGTTGAAAAAGTTCCACTCATATCAGCTGAAATAAAAACTCCAACTATTTCATTACCTATTTTTATTTCTTTTTCAAACATATTATAAAAAAAATCAATAGATGGCTGTGAAGAAATTGGAATTTCTCCTTTTTCATCTAATTTTTTATAAAAAAATCATTTGTAATCTCATTTTCAACAAAAGTTTCTTCATCGAATGAAACTCTAAGAGGAATTATCCCTATACTTAATTCTTCTACCATATTTTTAGGGATATAAGAGGTACTATCTGTAATAACTTTAACTGACATATTTATCTCCTTATCATGTAATTAATTTTTTTCACATAAACATTATAATATTATTCTTTAAAATTTTCTTTAAAATTTTTTTGTTTTTCACAAATCGAACCATAATTGTTTAATTTCATCAGAATTTTCTTTTAACACCTTTAAAATTTCTGGATTAAAATGATTGGGAGAGGTTCTTCCATCTCCTTTAAAAATTATTTCCATAGTTTTTTCATGCGAAAAATCTGATTTATAAGATCTTTTGCTTCTCAAAGCATCATATACATCAACAACGCTAACTATTTGAGCTTCAATGGGAATATCATTACCTAATAATCCTGATGGATAACCAGTACCATCAAATTTTTCATGATGATATAAAGCTATATTATAAGCTATTTTAAAATTAGAATTTCCAGATAACAAATAAGAAGAATATAATGTATGTTTCTTCATATCCTCCCATTCATCAGTAGTTAAACTTTCTTTTTTGGTTAGAATATTCTTATCCACAAAAATTTTACCTATATCATGAAGAGGTGCAAAAATCTTTATCTTTTCACAAAAATCCGAATTCAAATCCATCTTCTTTGCTATAAAATATGCAAGTTCACCAATTCTATATATATGATTCGCCATCTCTTGATCATAAGATTCTGCTATTATCGCAAGCTTATTACTAAAATCTACATATGAATCAAAAATTTCCTTGTTTTTTTCCATAATAGTTAGATAATTGAACATAATTTTATTAAAATATCTTGCAAATCTAATAGATTCATTTGAAAAATTCATATTTTCAGAGCATATATCAAAGATCATAACTCCATAAAGTTTTTTTTCTGTCCTTATAGAAATATTCATAGTTTTATACACTTTTATTTCATCTTTAGAATCTGAAAAAATTAATGGTTTATCATACTCTTTAATAAAGACTTTACTCATATTATAGAACTGTTCTACATTAAAATCAAAATTTTCAAGCATTTCATCAGTATAATTAGATTTTTCTACTATGTTTATTTTATCTTCTTCAAACAAAAGAACCCCGCCATTATCGGCCTCTGGCATCAAAAATTTCATCTTTGTAAAAACTTCTTTTAGAAAAGTATCTAAATTAGAAAAGTTATGAATAGAAAAATCTATTAAAACTTTAAGATTATTTAATAGAGTTTCATTTTCATTATATGATTCTTCAAGTGTTTCATTTAAAGCTTCAAGTTCTTCATAAGAAGCATTTAATTTTTCTTCTTGTTTTTTTAATTTTTTTATATATTTTTTCTTTATTAAAAGTCTTGATCTCAGATAAAAAATTAAAAGAAATAAAATCAAAAATATTATTAAATTCAAAATAATGAAATATTTATATTTTATAAAAAAAGATTCTGATTTGTTTATTAATTCATAATTTGAAGGTAAATATTTTCTGTTTATATTAAATTTATTGAGAATATAATTATCAAAAATAAATTTTTGATGGGGTTGATACAAATGTTCTTTTAATTCTTTTTGTCTTCTCAAATTTTCAAATATTTTTATCATTTCTTCAGCTTGAGATTGTCCACTCAAAACTTTACCACCAATCACTCCAGTATTCAAATAAAAATCCCATGGAACAAAAACAGGTACTTTACTATCAGAAGCCAATCTTTTAGAAAATTCTACAGGATCCATATACTTACCTTGTTTATCCACGAAATAAACCATTAAAAAAATTGCAGAATTTTTATCAATACTTTTGACAAAATCAAATATATCTTTAAAATTTTCATTCTCAATAAAATTAATTTCTTTAAAATCAAAAAATTCAATCTCTTTTAGAATTTCTTCTTTCAAAATAATTCCAGTTGCACTTTTATTATCATTTATTATATATAAAGAATTTAAATTTGAATACATATCCTTTATAAGTTTTAAATTATTTTTCATATCTATATCTTCAAAAATTCCATAATAATTTTTGAGTTCAGAAAAATCTATATTCTTATAATTATTTACACCACAAAAAATTATGGGAATATTTCCAAATATATCTTCACCAAAAACTCTAAGAAACTTCAATGCATTATCGTCTATAGAGAATATATAATCAAATTTTGTATTTTTATATTTTTCAGAAAAAAATTCTTTTAAATGTACAAAAAAATCATCTTCATAATGATGTTTTGTATCCATATACTCTATAAAATAATTATAATCATTCTTTAAATTATAATCAACTAAAAATTTTGTTATATCATCTGACCATTTATATCCAGAATGATATGAATTTAATATTAGAATATTCAAATCCTCAGAAAAAGAAAAGCCCATGATTAAAAAAAAAGAAATAAAGAAGAAGATTCTTTTAAACATCATTCACCTCCTTTTAAATTAATTATAACATGTTTGATTTTATTTATATATATCTCCTGCTAATCCCTCTAAATAAACTCTATCTATAATTTTTATAAAATTATCTTCTCTTTTTATAACTCCTATTTCAGAAAGTTTTTTTATAACTCTATTCAAATGTCTATAACTTGTTCCAAGTAAATCTGCAAGCTCTGTAATTTTTTGGGTCTTCGGATTTTATAGTGGAATTATCTTTTTAAAGTTTAAAAATAATTAGTGTTCAAATCGGAATATCTGGTGGAATACTAAGTGTCATA